>NZ_JBHVUS010000043.1:0-79048 GCF_042884005.1 Kitasatospora sp. NPDC058162 | reverse complement strand
AGGGGGCGGTGGAGGGGGTGGGTGCGGAGAGGGGCGTGACGGGTGATTTTCAGACCGCCAACGGTCTCAACACCCCACCCACAGGGTCGGCGGTCCGAAAATCATCCAGCCCCCGGAGCGCCCACCCCCGGAACCGCCCCCGGACCCACCCACCCTCCCGAAAGCCACCCACCCCACCCAAGCCCCGCGCAGCGGAACCCCCATCCCCCGGACAGCCCCGCCCACTGGCCCCCCCACCACCCCCCTTGTGAACTGGTGCTCGAACACCATCCAGGTCCAAGAACAGAGCGGGGATCGAAATGCGTTGGGGAACCGCAGCCGTCGTGGCGGCCGCCGCCGGGGCCGCCGTCCTGGTGATCGGCCGCCGGGCCTCCGAGCGAATGGTCCGTCCGGGGGCGGGGCCTGGGGGTGTCGGGCCGGAGTCCGGGCCGGTGCTGGTGCAGAGCCTCGCGGCCGGCCGGGTGACGTTCAGTCGCCGTCCGGACAGCCTGCGGCCCGGCCGTTGGGCGGTCGAGTGGGACGACAACGGGCACGCGGTGGTGGAGGAGGTCCTGCACAGCGACGAGCAGGGCGTCACCCGCCGGCTGGTCCGGGCGGATCGGGGCACCCTGACGCCCGGGACGGAGGTCCGCTTCACCCCGCGGGTGTACCTCGGCGACCCGACGTCCGCGCTCGGCCTGGCCTTCACGGACACCACCGCCGAGGGCGAGCTCGGCGCGCTCCCGGTCTGGCTGCTCGGCGGCAAGCGCGGGACCTGGGTGATCCTGGTGCACGGCCCGGAGTCCGACCGTCGGCAGGTCCTCCCGGTGCTGCCCGTCCTGCACCGCCTGGGCCTGCCCGCGCTGGCGGTCACCTACCGCGGCGACGAGGGCGCCCCGGCCTCCCCGGACGGCTACAGCCACTTCGGCGAGACGGAGTGGCGGGACGTCGAGTCGGCGATGCGGCTGGCGCTCGACAACGGCGCGGGCCGGGTGATCCTGTACGGCTGGTCGGTGGGTGCGACGACGGTGCTGCAGACGGCGGCCCGGTCGGCCTGGGCCCAGGCGATCAGCGGGATCGTGCTCGACTCGCCGGTCCTCGACCTGCCCGCCTCGGCCCGCCGGGACGCCGCCCGGGCGGGCTTCACCGGGGTCTCCGCCGAACTCGGCGCGCTGGCGGCGGAGGGCCGTACGGGCGTCGACCTGGCGGACTCCTCCCGGCTGGCGGAGGGCGCGGACCTACGGGTCCCCACCCTCGTGCTGCACAGCCCGGACGACCGGATCGCGCCGATCGACGCGGTGGAGCGCCTGGCCGCCGCCCGCCACGACGTGGTGAACCTCCAGCGCTTCCCGGGCGCCGAGCACGCGGCCCTCTGGAACTCGGCCCCGGACCACTACACCGAACTCCTCCGCCGCTGGCTGACCCCTCTGCTCTGACTTTGCTCTGACGTCGCTCAGCAACCCTGAATACCGCGACAAAAGAGGGGCACAATTTGCTCCCCAATTGCCCCCCACACAGTGCCCTCGGCAAAGCCCCCCACCGCACCAGAAGTCGACCCCGCCGACTTCCCGTGCACCCCCGCCCTCCCACAGGCACATGCCAACTGGCCGGATCCCACCCCTCCGCTTCAGCCGCCCCCCACCCCCCACCACCCCCGCGAAACCCCACCCCCACACGCAGCGTGACCGCCCGAACGAGAAGCGCAACGCACCAAAAGCACCCTGGCATGCCCCCGCCACACGTTTCCGGCCAGGCGGTTTGCCGCTGTTGCCCGATCTTGCGGAGGTGCTCTCCCCGCTCGAGCGGTCGTACGGACAACCGGATGTGACAGAAGGCCCGTACAAGGGGAAGACTGCTCGACGTGACGTCTCGGAACCCGCGCGACCGTGATGCCCCGCTCCCGCCGACGATCGGTACCGGTGCGACGGTGACCCGTCTCCCCGGTACGGCCAACCGGCCTTCCGGTGGCAGGCCGGGCGGGGTCGGTGTACCCCGCCGCCGGGGGCCCGCTCCGGCGCCCGGCCGGGGCCGGGTTCCGGTGCCGGAGGGCTTCCCCGCGCCGGCCGAACTCGCCCCGCTGGCCCGTCGGATGCTGGTGGACGCCGTCCGGATCGCCCGTTGGGCCGGGGAGCTGGCGGAGGTCGACAAGCGCGGCGAGCTGCTCCCGGAGGACGCCCGGGCAGCCGGTCGTGCGCTGGCCATGACGGTCGGCGCGGCGGCCAAGGCCTGGGGCCAGGCGCTGCTGGTGGGCCTGGTGGAGGCCCGGGACGGCGGAGCCGGCCCCGGCTGGCGCCTGCACGCCTGGGAGCACGACGACGAGGCCGTGGTGCGCGGCTGGTCCGGCCTGTTCGACGCCTGGACGCTGCTCGCCCCGGTGCCGCCCGCCGCGTTGCGCGGGGTGTTCGCCGTCCTGGCCGGTCAGGCCGTGGACCAGGCCCCGCAGCTGCTCTCCTTCCTGCACCTGGTGGACGGCCCGGTCGCCGACAGCGAGCTCCTGGAGCTGCTGCGCCGCGGCCTGGACGAGCGCCGGGTCGGCGGCAGCGGGGGCGCGGGCCTGTCGCCCGTGCCGCACGCGGCCTCCGCCGTGTCGGCGGTCCGCGGCACCTGCCGGGCCCCGCAGATCGACACCCCGCCCGCGCCCTCCGACGTGGCCGCCGTACTGGACTGGATGCTGGACGGCCTGACGGCGGTCGGCGCCGTGGTGCGCCGGAACGACGCCGCCGAGCTCTCCCCGTTGGGCCACTGGGCGGTCCGGGCGAAGCTGGAGGAGATCTGCACCGTCGCCCAGACGGCGGCCGGGCACATCGAGCAGAGCGCCTTCGAGCTGCTGAACGCCTGCGCGGACTACTCGCCGGGCCCGGCCCGGGCGGAGTTCCGCGCCTGGGTGGCGGCCCGTCCGGCGGACCGCGCGGTGGCCGAGCTGCTGGACGCGGCCCGGGGCGATGACGCGCTGGTGCGCGGCCTGGCCTTCGAGGCGCTGCGGGTGGCCGGCGGACCGGCCGAGCAGGCGGTGCGCGCGGCGGTGGACGCGCCGGTGCTGCGCCCCTACGCGCTGCTGTGGCTGGCCGAGCGCGCCGACGAGGGGGTCTCCCCGGCGGACGTGCTGGGCGCCGAGGACGCGGCCTGGCTGTGGGTGGACACGGCGGCGGCGGTGCTGGACCACGGCGAGACGGAGCTGCTGGTGGGGCACGTCGAGGGCGCTGCGGCGGGCGATCCGGTGCGGCTGTTCGCCCGGGCCCGGCAGTCCGGGCACCCGCGGGCGGCCTCGGTGCTGACGGCGGTCTCGGGGGTGCACCCGGACCCGGGTGTGGCCCGGGCGGCCCGCCGCTCGGCCTTCAGCGTCCACACCGGCGGCGCCTAGCCCCCCGCCCGACCGTACGAGCACAGCAGAAGGGCCCGGAACCATCAGGTTCCGGGCCCTTCCCACATCACGAAGTGACTCAGCCGAGCCGCGACTCCGCCCGTCGGGCGCGGACGTCGCCGACCTTCTGCCCGACCTTGCGCCGGATGACCAGCAGCGGCGCCATCGCGGCGAGCGTGATCTGGGCGAAGGCCCCGACGTGCATCAGGGTGTCGCCACCGGGCAGCCCGGTCGCCCAGGCGGCCAGGCAGCCGATCGCCACGACGACCCAGCAGAGCGTGGCGGTGGCCAGCAGCCCCTGGGGCTTCGGGTACTCGATCCGGCTGACCATCAGGTACGCGGCGCCGAAGATGGCGAGCAGACCGGGCAGGAACGGCGGGTCGAGCAGCACGATGGCGATGACCGTCATCGCGCCCATCGGGCAGGGCATGCCCTGGAACACCCCGGGCCGCATCTTGACGGCCGAGAAGCGGGCCAGCCGCAGGACCACCGCGAGCAGCACGGTCAGCGCGATCAGCGCCGAGAGCTTGGTGTTGGAGCCCTGGGAGACCATGCCCCAGACCGCGACGAAGTAGGCCGGCGCGATGCCGAAGCTGATCAGGTCGGCCAGGTTGTCGAGTTCCGCTCCGAGGGCGGAGGAGCGGAGCTTCCGCGCCACCAGGCCGTCGAAGAGGTCGCACATCGAGCCGATCAGCAGCAGCGTCACCGCGGTGGCGGCGCTGTGCCGGTCCGGAGCGGCGTCCGGGTTGGTGATGTGCGGGACCAGGACCCCGGTGGTGATCGAGTAGATCGCCAGGAAGCCGCAGACGGCGTTCCCCAGGGTCAGGAAGTCGGCGGTGGACAGGTGCTGCGGGGAGCGCGGGGCGCGCAGCTCGCGGTCGCGCGCCCAGCGGCGACGGCGCAGGGCCGTCTCCTCGTCGTCCAGGCCGACGATTGTTTCAGGATCAGTCACGGTCAAGGCGCGTCACCCCGGCTGTGGTCTTCTGGCCGACCTCGACGCCGACCTCGACGCCGGCCGGCAGGTAGGTGTCGACCCGGGAGCCGAACCGGATCAGACCGATCCGGTCGCCCTGCTCGACCTTGGTTCCGGCGGCCACGTACGGCACGATGCGACGGGCCACGGCCCCCGCGATCTGCACCATCTCGATGTCGCCGAGCTCGGTGTCGAAGTGCCAGACGACCCGCTCGTTCTGGTCGCTGTCCTTGTTGAACGCCGGCACGAAGCCGCCCGCGACGTGCTCGACCGACGTCACCGTGCCCGGCAGGGGCGCGCGGTTGACGTGGACGTTGAGCGGGCTCATGAAGATCGCGACCCGGGTGCGGCCGTCCGGCCAGGCGTCGATGCTCTGGACCACGCCGTCGGCGGGGGAGATGACTCTGCCGGTGCCGATCTCACGCTCGGGGTCGCGGAAGAACCACAGCATGCCCGCGCCGAGCGCGCAGGCCGGTACCGCGGCCAGGGCCCACTTGCCGTTGCGCCGGGTGAGGGCGGTGGTCACGGCGGCCGTGGCGAGGGTGGGGACGAACCAGGGGGTGGCTCCGCGCGCGATGGTCACGCGGGGTCGCCGACCGGCCGCCTGGGCTGCGAGGGCATCGCGGTCCGTGACGGAGGTGTGAGGGGACGGGCTGATGGGCATCGAAGACCTTTGTCGCGGGGGATCATGGCCGCTGGACGGGGGCCACCGCGGGATCGGTAATAGAGGGACGGCTTGCTGTCCCGGTGGATGCTATCGGGAGCACACGGTGGGTGGGCAACCCGCCTGCTCGTTCATGTGTCCGGTGGGAGTGCGTACGCGCATCCCACCTCTACGACCGTAGCTCGCCCCGGTCCGGTTCCCAAGGGACCTGACAGGGCTGGTGACTCTTGTCTCAGCAGGGGTGCGGCCGGAACCCGGTGGGGGACACGGGCCGTAGCGGGTGGAAGTAGGTGTACGGAAGCGGCCGCAGGGCGCGTTGCTGCAGCTGTACGCCCTGCGGCCGCTTTCCGGAGGCCGTGCCGGGCCCAGGCGGACCAGGCCGGGCCGTGAGATGGCACGGCGCTCTGCCGGGACGGGCCCGCACGCCCGTCGACCGGCGGTTCCTGAGGGGGCCGCCCGTCAATCCGGGCGGCCCCGCAATCACTCGGCGGTCCCCGCGCTCAGGCGGGACCGGCCGTCACTCGGCGATCTTGTACTCCTCCAGGAGCCGGCGTCCGACGATCATCTTCTGGATCTCCGCAGTTCCTTCACCGATGAGCAGCATCGGGGCCTCGCGGTAGAGGCGCTCGATCTCGTACTCCTTCGAGAAGCCGTAGCCGCCGTGGATCCGGAAGGCGTCCTCGACGACCTCCTTGCAGTACTCCGAGGCCAGGTACTTGGCCATGCCGGCTTCCAGGTCGTTGCGCTCGCCGCTGTCCTTCTTGCGGGCGGCCATGACCATCATCTGGTGGGCGGCCTCGACCTTGGTGGCCATCTCGGCGAGCTTGAACTGGATCGCCTGGTGCTCGGCGATCTTCTTGCCGAAGGTGGAGCGCTGCTGGGCGTAGGAGATGCCGAGCTCGAAGGCGCGGCGGGCGACGCCGCAGCCGCGGGCGGCGACGTTGACCCGGCCGACCTCGACGCCGTCCATCATCTGGTAGAAGCCGCGGCCCGGGACGCCGCCGAGCACGCGGTTGGCCGGAATCCGCACGTCCTGCAGCACCAGCTCGGTGGTGTCGACGCCCTTGTAGCCCATCTTCTCGATCTTCCCGGGCACGGTGAGGCCGGGGACGGTCGGGTTCGGGCCGAAACCGGCCGTCTTCTCGATCAGGAAGGTGGTCATGTTCTTGTACGGGGAGCTGCCGCCCTCGTCGGTCTTGCACAGGACCGCGACCAGGGTGGAGGTGCCGCCGTTGGTGAGCCACATCTTCTGGCCGTTGAGGACGTAGGAGTCGCCGTCCTTGACGCCCTTGGTGGAGATCGCGGAGACGTCGGAGCCGAGTCCGGGCTCGGACATCGAGAAGGCGCCGCGGATCTCGCCGGCGGCCATCTTCGGCAGGAAGTAGTCCTTCTGCTCCTGGGTGCCGTGGGCGTTGATCATGTGCGCCACGATGAAGTGGGTGTTGACGATGCCGGAGACCGACATCCAGCCGCGGGCGATCTCCTCGACCACCAGGGCGTAGGTGAGCAGGGATTCGCCGAGGCCGCCGTACTCCTCGGGGATCGTGAGGCCGAACAGCCCGAGCTGCTTCATGCCCTCGACGATGGCGGTCGGGTACTCGTCCTTGTGCTCCAGCTCGGTCGCGACCGGAATGATCTCCTTGTCGACGAAATCCCGCACGGTGGCGAGGATGTCCCGCTGAATCTCGGTGAGGCCGTCGGTCTGTGCGAGGCGTCCCATCGTGCGGCTCCGGAATGTCTGAAACGGGCGGGGGGGGGGATTTCCGGGGGCCCTGCCGGCGTGGCTGCGGCAGCAGGGCCCCCGACCGGGTGGGGGTCGGCCGATGACGGCGGCCTTCCCGTCCGGGGTCTATAGGGGTCTATAGAGGAGAGGGGACTAGGCGAGCGGCTCGGGGCGCCCCGGCTGCTCGCCGCCGCGCTCCTTGATGTACGTCGCGGTCGGCACCATCACCTTGCGGCGGAAGACGCAGACGACCGTGCCGTCCTGCTTGTACCCCTTGGTCTCGACGTAGACGATGCCGCGGTCGTCCTTGGACTTGGACGGCCACTTGTCCAGGACGGTCGTCTCGCCGTAGAGGGTGTCGCCGTGGAAGGTCGGCGCGATGTGGCGCAGCGACTCGATCTCCAGGTTGGCGATCGCCTTGCCGGAGACGTCCGGGACGGACATGCCGAGCAGCAGCGAGTAGATGTAGTTGCCCACCACGACGTTCTTGCCGAAGTCCGTCGTCTTCTCCGCATAGTTGGTGTCCATGTGGAGCGGGTGGTGGTTCATGGTGAGCAGGCAGAACAGGTGGTCGTCGTACTCGGTGACCGTCTTACCGGGCCAGTGCTTGTAGACCGCGCCGACCTCGAACTCCTCGTAGGTGCGTCCGAACTGCATGGTGCTACGCCTCCGGGATCTCGAACTTGGTGGTGCGCTGCATGCCGGCGGCCCGGCCCTTGCCGGAGATGACCAGGGCCATCTTGCGGCTGGCCTCGTCGATCATCTCGTCGCCGAGCATCGCGGAGCCCTTGGCGCCGCCCGCCTCGGAGGTGCAGTAGTCGTACGCGTCGAGGATCAGCTCGGCGTGGTCGTAGTCCTCCTGCGAGGGGGAGTAGACCTCGTTGGCGATGGCGACCTGGTCCGGGTGCAGCACCCACTTGCCGTCGAAGCCGAGGGCGGCGGAGCGGCCGGCCACCTCGCGGTAGCCCTCGGCGTTGCGGATCTGCAGGTACGGGCCGTCGATCGCCTGGAGGTCGTTGGCGCGGGCGGCCATCAGGATGCGCATCAGGATGTAGTGGTAGGCGTCGGCGTTGTAGCCGGGCGGCTGCTCGCCGACCACCAGGGACTTCATGTTGATCGAGGCCATGAAGTCGGCCGGGCCGAAGATGATGGTCTCCAGCCGGGGCGAGGCCTCGGCGATGGCGTCCACGTTGATCAGGCCCTTGGCGTTCTCGATCTGCGCCTCGATGCCGATCTTGCCGACCTCGAAGCCCATGGTCTTCTCGATCTGGGTGAGCAGCAGGTCGAGCGCCTTGACCTGCTCGGCGTCCTGGACCTTCGGCAGCATGATGCAGTCGAGGTTGGGGCCGGCGCCCTCGACGACGGTGATCACGTCGCGGTAGGTCCAGTGGGTGGTCCAGTCGTTGACGCGGACGACGCGGGTCTTGTTGCCCCAGTCGCCGTTGTTCAGCGCGTCGACGATGTTGTGGCGGGCGCTCTCCTTGACCAGCGGGGCGCAGGCGTCCTCCAGGTCGAGGAAGACCTGGTCGGCCGGGAGGCCCTGGGCCTTCTCCAGGAAGCGCGGGTTGCTGCCCGGTACGGCGAGGCAGGAGCGGCGCGGGCGAAGGCGGCTGCTCGAAATGTCGCTGGCGTTGCTCATGAGGGTGGTTCGTTCCTTCCCAGTGGTCAGCTGGTCAGCTGGTCAGTTCGTGGCCGCGGTCGGTGCGGACGTCCACGGCTGGAGCCGGTTGGCCAGCCGGATCTCGTCCACGATCCGGCCGATGATGGTGGTGATGCCGAAGTCCTTCGGGGTGAACACGGCGGCGACGCCGGCGGCCTTGAGGGCCTCGCCGTCTGCTGCCGGGATGATGCCACCCACGATCACCGGGACATCCTCCACCCCGGCGCGGCGCAGCCGCTTCAGGACGTCCGGCACCAGCTCGGTGTGCGCGCCGGAGAGGATGGACAGGCCCACGCAGTGCACGTCCTCCGCGACGGCGGCGGAGACGATCTGCTCCGGGGTGAGCCGGATGCCCTGGTAGACCACCTCGAACCCGGCGTCGCGGGCCCGTACGGCGATCTGCTCGGCGCCGTTGGAGTGCCCGTCCAGGCCGGGCTTGCCGACCAGCAGGCGCAGCTTGCCGGCGCCCAGCTCCTCGGCGGTGGCGGCGACGGCGGCGCGGACCTGCTCCAGCTCCCCGCCCGGCTCGGCGGCGACCGCGACGGGCGCGCCGCCCACGCCGGTGGGGGCGCGGTACTCGCCGAACACCTCGCGCAGGGCGAAGGACCACTCGCCGGTGGTGACCCCGGCCCGGGCGCAGGCGAGGGTGGCCGGCATCAGGTTGGCCTCGGTGGCGGCGACGGTCTTGAGCTCGGCCAGCGCCTCCTGGGCGGCGGCCTCGTCGCGGGCGCCGCGCCAGGCCTCCAGGGCGGCGAGCACGGACTGCTCGGAGGCCGGGTCGACGACCATGATCGCGGTGTCGAGGTCGGCGGTGAGCGGGCTGGGCTCGGTGGTGTCGAAGCAGTTCACCCCGATGATCTTGTCCTCGCCGGACTCGATCCGGGCCCGGCGGGCGGCGTGCGAGGCGACCAGGTTGGACTTGAGGTAGCCGGACTCGACGGCCGGGATCACCCCGCCCATCTCCATCACCTTGGCGATCTCCGCCTCGGCGCCGGCCAGCAGCGCCGCGGTCTTGGTCTCGATCACCTCGGAGCCGTTGAAGATGTCGCCGTACTCCAGCAGGTCCGACTCGTAGGCCAGCACCTGCTGGATCCGCAGCGACCACTGCTGGTCCCACGGCCGCGGCAGCCCCAACGCCTCGTTCCAGGCCGGGAGTTGGACGGCCCGGGCGCGGGCGTCCTTGGACAGGGTGACGGCCAGCATCTCCAGGACGATCCGCTGGACGTTGTTCTCCGGCTGGGCCTCGGTCAGCCCGAGCGAGTTGACCTGGACGCCGTAGCGGAAGCGGCGCTGCTTGGGGTCGGTGACCCCGTAGCGCTCCAGCGTGACCTTCTCCCAGAGCAGGGCGAAGGCGCGCATCTTGCACATCTCCTCGACGAAGCGCACGCCGGCGTTGACGAAGAAGGAGATCCGGGCGACCACGTCGCCCATCCGCTCGGCGGGCACCTGCCCGGAGTCGCGGACGGCGTCGAGCACCGAGATGGCGGTGCACATCGCGTACGCGATCTCCTGGACGGGCGTGGCCCCGGCCTCCTGCAGGTGGTAGCTGCAGATGTTGATCGGGTTCCACTTGGGGATGTTGCCGACCGCGTAGGCGATCATGTCGGTGATCAGGCGCACCGACGGGCCGGGCGGGAAGACGTGCGTCCCGCGCGACAGGTACTCCTTGACGATGTCGTTCTGGGTGGTGCCGGTGAGCTTGGCGATGTCGGCGCCCTGCTCCTCGGCGACCACCTGGTAGAGCGCCAGCAGCCACATCGCGGTGGCGTTGATCGTCATGGAGGTGTTGGTCTGCTCGAGCGGGATGCCGTCGAACAGGGTGCGCATGTCGCCGACGTGGCCGACCGGGACGCCGACCCGGCCCACCTCGCCGCGGGCGAGGATGTGGTCCGAGTCGTAGCCCGTCTGGGTCGGCAGGTCGAAGGCGACGGACAGGCCGGTCTGGCCCTTCGCGAGGTTCCGCCGGTAGAGCGCGTTGGAGTCGCTCGCGGTGGAGTGGCCGGCGTAGGTGCGCATCAGCCAGGGGCGGTCGCGCTTCTGGGGCTCAGTCATCGGACCTGTCTCAGACGTTACGGCTGGATTGGATGTTCCGCTCGCCGACCTCGCGGAAGAGGTTGATGGCGGGCAGGTGCTTCTCGCGCAGCTCGGCGTCGCGCACGCCCAGGCCCTCCTCGGGGGCCAGGCAGAGCACGCCGACCTTGCCCTGGTGCTTGTTGTGGTGCACGTCGAGGGCGGCCTGGCCGGTCTCCTCCAGGGAGTAGACCTTGGACAGGGTCGGGTGGATCTTGCCCTTGGCGACCAGGCGGTTGGCCTCGAAGGCCTCGCGGTAGTTGGCGAAGTGCGAGCCGACGATCCGCTTGAGCGACATCCACAGGTAGCGGTTGTCGTACTGGTGCATGTAGCCGGAGGTGGAGGCGCAGGTGACGATGGTGCCGCCCTTGCGGGTGACGTACACCGAGGCGCCGAAGGTCTCCCGGCCCGGGTGCTCGAAGACGATGTCGACGTCCTCGCCGCCGGTGAACTCGCGGATCTTCGAGCCCAGGCGCTTCCACTCGCGCGGGTCCTGGTTGTTCTCGTCCTTCCAGAACCTGTAGCCCTCGGCGGAGCGGTCGATGATCGCCTCGGCGCCCATGGCGCGGCAGATCTCGGCCTTCTGGTCGTTGGAGACCACGCAGATCGGGGTGGCGCCGCCGGCCAGCGCGTACTGGGTGGCGTACGAGCCGAGGCCGCCGCTGGCGCCCCAGATCAGCACGTTGTCGCCCTGCTTCATGCCGGCGCCGTTGCGCGACACCAGCTGGCGGTAGGCGGTGGAGTTGACCAGGCCGGGGGAGGCGGCCTCCTCCCAGGAGAGGTGCTTCGGCTTGGGCAGCAGCTGGTTGGTCTTCACCAGGGCGAGCTGGGCCAGGCCGCCGAAGTTGGTCTCGAAGCCCCAGATGCGCTGCTCCGGGTCCATCATCGTGTCGTTGTGGCCGTCCGGGGACTCCAGCTCGACGGACAGGCAGTGGGCGACGACCTCGTCACCGGGCTTCCAGGCGTTGACCCCGGCGCCGGTGCGCAGCACCACGCCCGCGAGGTCGGAGCCGAGCACGTGGTACGGCAGGTCGTGGCGCTTGGTGAGCGGCGACAGCCGGCCGTAGCGCTCCAGGAACCCGAAGGTGGAGACCGGCTCGAAGATCGAGCTCCACACGGTGTTGTAGTTCACCGAGCTGGCCATGACGGCGACCAGGGCCTCGCCGGGGCCGAGCTCCGGCAGGGCGACCTCGTCGAGGTGAAGGGACTTGCGGGGGTCCTTGTCGCGGCTGTCGAGGCCCGCGAACATCTGCTCCTCGTCCTTGTGGAGCGTGACCGCCCGGTAGGACTCGGGGAGCTTGATCGCCGCGAAGTCGGCCGACGTGGTGTCGGGGTTGAGGATCGCGTCGAGGATTTCCTGCATGGCTGCCTCCGAAGGCGTACCTGTGTGAGGGTCACAGGGCGTCTGGGGGAGCCGGGAGCGGACACCGGCTTCGCTGAGGTGGGTGGTTGGCGGTCAGGCGGTCGCCCGGTGGTGGTCCGGGCGGGGCTGGCACTGCGGGGATCGGCACTGCGGGGATCTGCACTGCTGGTCTGGCACTGCTCCCGGGGTGTGGGAACGCCGGACGACGGCGCGCCGAGGTGGGGAGCCGCGGCGCCGCGACTGGTGAGTAACAAGGTAGTGGCACCCTGTGCCACTCGTAAAGACACCGGGTGTCAGGAATTCCGACGCTCTGGAAGGGGCCGGAACGCGCGTAGTGCGGGTACGCCGAGGGCCCGCGCCGACGGATCGACGCGGGCCCTCGATATGCCTCTGACCTGCTGTTTCTACTGCCTCAGCGGTCCCGGGCGCTGCTCAGTGCGGCCCGGATGCTGTCCACCACGACGTCCAGTGGAGCGTCCGTCCGGGCGACTGTGATGAGCACCTCACCTCCAGGGCTGGCACTCAGTGCGCTCTCCGCCACCACGTCCTCCGGCATCCCACTGGCACCCGGTGCCACCAGTGAGCCCCGGCGTCTGGCACCCGGGGCGCTGGCCGCCCAGAAGGTCCGCCGGATCACCTCGAAGGAGTGGTCCAGCTGCGCCTCCACGTCACCCCGGCCGCCCGCCCGCAGCCAGCGCCGCAGCACGTGGTTGTGCGCCGCGACGACCGCCGCCGCCGACACCTCGGCCAGCATCGAGTCGTCCTCGCCGCCGCGCTGCCAGCCCGACGGGATGGACTCGCCGGTGTCGAAGCGGCCCAGCAGGTACCGGGTGAACAGCCGCTCGTACCGGGCCACCACCGCGATCTCGCGCTCGCGCAGCGCCGGGACCTGACGGATCAACTGGTACCGCGCGACCGACACCCCCGGGGTGGAGGCGTACATCCGCAGCACCTCCTTGATGCCGCGGCAGACCACGTCCAGCGGGTGCTCCTCCGGCTCGGCGCTGGCCAGCAGGTCGGCCACCCGGACCAGGGTGTCGTCGTGGTCGGGGAAGATCGCCTCCTCCTTCGACCGGAAGTACCGGAAGAAGGTGCGCCGGGCGACCCCGGCGGCCGCGGCGATCTGGTCGACCGTCGTCTCCTCGTAGCCCTGCGAGGCGAACAGCTCCATCGCGGCCGCGGCCAGGTCCTGGCGCATCTGCTGGCGCTGCGCCGCCGCCCGGCGGCTGCCCGGCCCGGCCTCCGTCCCGGTGCTCCCGGACGGGCCGGCCGTCCGTTCGGTGCCGCGCGGTCCGGCGGAGTGCTGCGGGGTGGCTGACTGAACCCGATCCATGTCCGGAACGCTACACGGCCCGGGTGGCGTGTCCGCGGCCCTTCCCCGGCGCACCGGCGTGACCGGGCCGGTCACCGCCGGTCTGGGCCAGCGGGCGGACACCGGCCCCGGGGGCCGGCCGGAGCGGCCGGCCGTCCCGGAGCCGTACGGGGCGGTGCCGTTGCCGTAGGCCGCGCCGCTGCCGGGCGGCACGGCCCCCGCGCCGTACGACGACGCCGCGGCGTCGGGCAGCCGGCCGCCCCCGGCCCGTGGCGTGGTCACCGGCGCGCGTGGTCGCGGAAGCCGCGGCCGGTCTTGCGGCCCAGGCAGCCGGCCGCGACCAGGTGCTCCAGCAGCGGCGCCGCGGCCAGGCCCGGCTCGCGGAACTCCTGGTGCAGCACCTGCTCGATGGTCAGCGAGACGTCCAGGCCGACCACGTCCAGCAGCTCGAACGGGCCCATCGGGTAGCCGCAGCCCAGCTTCATCGCGGTGTCGATGTCGTCCACCGTCGCGTAGTGCTCCTGGAGCATCCGCACCGCGTCGTTCAGGTACGGGAACAGCAGGGCGTTGACGATGAAGCCGGCCCGGTCGCCGCACTCCACCGGGTGCTTGCGCACCTTCGCGGTCAGCTCCAGCACCGTCGCCGTGACGTCCGGGGCGGTCAGCACGGTGGAGACCACCTCGACCAGCTTCATGGCGGGCGCCGGGTTGAAGAAGTGCATGCCGATCACGTCCTGCGGCCGCGAGGTGGCGGTCGCGCAGCTGATCACCGGCAGCGAGGAGGTGGTGGTGGCGAGCACCGCGCCCGGGCGGACGATCTTGTCCAGGGTGGCGAACAGCTCCCGCTTGACCGCCAGGTCCTCGGCGACCGCCTCGACCACCAGGTCCACCTCGGCCAGCTCGGAGTACTGGCCGACCGGGGTGACCAGCGCCAGCGCGGCGTCCCGCTGCTCCGCGGTCAGCCGGCCCTTGGCGACCGAGCGCTCCAGCGACTTCGTCAGCTGCGCCTTCGCCCGCTCGGCCTTCTCCTGGCTGCGGGCGGCCAGCAGCACCGGGTGCCCGGCCTTGGCGAACACCTCGGCGATGCCGGTGGCCATCGTGCCCGAGCCGCAGACGCCGACCGTGCGCACCGTGCGGCCGGGCACCTTCGGCCGGGCCGGGCCGGTCGCCGCGTCCACGGCCTTGGACGAGCCCGGCGCCTCGTAGGTGTAGAAGCCGCGCCCGGACTTGCGGCCCAGCAGCCCGGCCGAGACCAGCTGGCCGAGGATCGGCGCGGGCGCGTGCAGCCGGTCGCGGGACTGCTCGTACATCGCCTCCAGCACGGTGCGCGCGGTGTCGACGCCGATCAGGTCGAGCAGCGCCAGCGGGCCCATCGGCAGGCCGCAGCCGAGCCGCATCGCGGCGTCGATGTCCTCCCGGGAGGCGTACTTGGACTCGTACATCGAGGCGGCCTGGTTCAGGTACGCGAACAGCAGGCCGTTCACCACGAAACCGGCCCGGTCACCGGCTGCCACCGGCTCCTTGCCCAGGTCGCGGGCGAAGGCGGCGGCGTCCTCGGCGGTCTGCGGGGAGGTCAGCACGGTGCGGACCACCTCGACCAGCTTCATGGTGTGCACCGGGTTGAAGAAGTGCAGGCCGAGCACCCGCTCCGGCCGGGCGGTCGCGGCGGCGATCCGGGTCACCGACAGCGCGGTGGTGCCGGTGGCCAGCACCGTGCCCTCCGGGCAGATCCGGTCCAGCTCGGCGAAGACCTCCCGCTTCAGCTCCAGCTGCTCGGGGACCTCCTCGATCACCAGGTCCGCCTCGGCGGCGGCCGTCAGCGCGTGCCCGACCGAGATCCGCGCCAGCAGCGCGGTGCGCTCCTCGGCGGTGATCCGCTCCCGGTCGACCGCGTGCGCGGTCGCCTCCTCGATCCGGGCCAGTGCCCGGGCGGCCGAGTCCTCGGAGGCCTCGATGCCGATCACCCGGCGGCCGCTCCGGGCGACCGCGACCGCGACGCCGGCACCCATCGTTCCGAGGCCGACGACGGCCACGGTGGGGAAGGGACGCTCCATCAGTCCTGACTCCTATGTCATGAAGGGCCCGCGCGTGCTCCGGCGGGCGGGCCGCCGCGCCCGTCGACGACGACGGGGGCGGCCGCCGCCGGAGGAGGGTGCACGCGCGGGGGCTTGGGGAGATGACGGGGTTCCGGCAGACCCGGGCAGCGGCCGGTCCGCTCCGGCCGAACTGCGGGGTGTGCCGTGGTACTCAGGCGCTCGAAAGGTGAAGGAAGCGGCGCTGATACGAGGGGAGGAACCCGGTCCGCCGCGGTTCGCGGCACCGACCGGTGAAGGCACCGCGCGGGCGCCGAAGACACGACGACCGCGGCCTGCCGCCGGTGCGGCTCCCGAAGCCCGGCGGTGGTGCGTCCGGCCACTGTAGCGAAGCTACTGGCCGGTAGGAAGGGGGCGGGAACGGAAAACCGTTCGGCTCCCGCACCCGCTCTCGCTAGAGTGATCGGCGCGGGGGCGGCTCCGCGGCGTGCTTCCTTCTCCTCATCTTTAAAATGACCCCAGCGCGCCCACTCTCCGCCCCCGCTTCGTCATATCCAGCGGGGGACAGAGAAGTGAAGAAGCCGAGCGTCGTGGAGCCCGGGAACGGGCTGGACGCCTACCTGCTGCGCCGTCACGGGACGGTTCCGGTCGCACCCGGCGCCGCCCCCGAGGAACCGCTGCCCTGGTCCGCCCAGGGGCTCGTGGCACTGGAAGCCGACCTGGTACAGCGCGGCTACGTGCTGACCCGCGACCTGCGCGCCGCCCTCGGCCGACTGCGCCCGCTGGACCTGGCCGCCGCCGGCACCCGCCTGCTGGCGCAGATCGACGCGCTGCTCGGCGCCGACCGCAGCCACCAGCCGCTGTTCCGCACCTTCCCCGAGGGCGTCCCCTCGCACGCGCACGCCTCCTACTCCGCGACGATCCGCGGCTACCTGCTCTGCCAGGCGAGCCAGCTCTGCGCCGTCTGCGAGCGCAGCAGCCTGGAGGCCGGGATCGGCGCGCTGGCCCCGTGCGCCCACCTGATCTGCGGCGACTGCTACGCGGAGCTGCTGGAGGAGGGCGACGACCGCCATTGCCCGCTCTGCAGCACCCCGCTGGAGGGCAAGCGCTACCTGTCGCTCGACACCCGGGCCGCCCGCCACGCCGCCCGCGTCCTCCCGCCGGGCAGCACGCTGCGGCCGCTGCGCCTGGCCGGCTCCGACGACACGGCCGAGCTCGCCGGCACCGCGCTGGCCGCCCTGCTCGCCCGCCACACCCCGCTGAGCCCGCAGGACCGCGAGGAGCTCGCGCTGCTGCTCGACCACGCCCCCGCCGACCCGGCCGCCTGGCTGCCCGCCGAGATCCCCGTCCGGGAGAGCCGCGCCACCGTGCTGGCCACCCTGCTGCGCCGCGACCCCGAGCGCACCCGCCCGCTGCTCGAGGCCCACCTCACCACCGCCACCGACGTGCTGCGGCTGATCTGGGCCTGGTCCGGCGCCGAGCCCGACCTGCTGGCGGAGACCGCCCGCAAGCTGCGGCTGCGCAACCTGCCCCGCCCGCTGCGCCGCGAACTCCTCGCCGTCCTGGACGCGCTCCCGGTCGGCACCCTCGCCGAGGACCTGCGCCGCCACCGCTCCGCCTGGCTGCGGGCCGGCGAACTGCTCCACCCGTACGAGCACCGGGCCCGCTTCCCGTACGCGGCCGCCGCCTTCGCCGTCGTCCGGCAGAGCGACCTCGACCTGCACGGCCTCGGCCCGGAACTGCGCGAGGCCCCCGCCCCGCTGCGGGTGCGCGAGACGCCCGGCGGCCACACCCGGCTGGTGGTGGAGACCTTCGCCGCCCGGGTCGAACACGCCCTCGCGCAGGGCGACCTGCCGGCCGCCGTCCGGCTGCTGGCCCGCCGCCCGGGCGAGCTGGTGCGACGCCTCCACCACCTGCTGCGGGTGCAGGCCGGCTGGTTCCCGGGCGAGCCGCTGCCCGTCGAACTCGCCCGGGCACTGCCCGGGGCCCTGCGCGCCGTCGCCCCCGGCCCGCTGCTCGGCGCGTACGGGCGGCTGCGCGCCGCGCGCGAACGCGGCGAGCAGCGGCTGTACTTCCCGCGCGGCCGGGTCGCCTCCGCGCACGCCCGGCACGACTGGGGCACGCCCGTCCCGGACGCCCTGAGCGCCCCGGTCTGCGCCCTGATCGAGGCCGAACTGCTGCGCCGGGCCGAGCAGTCGGCGCGCGCGGCCGGGCGCTACGAGGTGGCCGTGCTGGACGCCGGACTGGCCGACCTGGTCGTCCCGTTCGCCGAGCGCGCCAGCGCCAAGACCCTGGTCGCGGTGCCGCGCGGCAGCGTGCAGCGGCTCCCGGACGGGCAGCGCCTGCGGCTGTTCGTGCACTGGATGCAGCAGGTGAACCAGCGGGTCGACCTCGACCTGTCGGTCGCCTTCTACGACGAGCAGTGGCAGTTCACCGGCCTGTGCGACTACACCCGGCTGGTGCACGGCGAGCGGGCCGCCGTCCACTCCGGCGACTTCACCACCGCCCCGCCGCCGCACGGCGCCACCGAGTTCGTCGACCTCGACCTGGGTGCCCTGGGCAAGGCCCGTACCCGGTACGCCGTGGTGGTGGTGTTCAGCTACAACGACGTCCCCTTCGAGGACCTCACCGAGGCCTTCGCGGGCTTCATGACCCTGACGCCCTCCGAGGCGGCTCGCCACCGCAGCGGCAGCTTCCACCCCCGGAGCGTGCGCCAGCGGCTGGACCTCGCCGGGGACGCCAGGATCTGCCTGCCGATGATCGTCGACCTCCATGCCCGCAGCTACACCTGGACCGACCTCAACGTCGGTGCCGGCGCCGGGTTCCACAACGTCGCCCGCCACCACGCCGAGATCGGCTCGCTCGCCGACTCGGTGCTGACCCACTTCGCCTCCGGCACCCGGGCCACCCTGTGGGACCTCGGCTGCGCCCTCGCCGCGGCCGGCAGCGACGAGGTGTGGGTGCGCGACCGGACCGGCCGCGGGCTCGGCCGCTACCGCCGGGGAGCGGACGAACCGCTGGACTCCTTCGCCGAGCGGGTGCGCGGGCGGCACGAGAGCGACCACCGGACCGAGCAGCCGCCGGACGACACCGCCCGGCTGATCGCCGAACGCCTGGCCGGCACCCGGGCGTTCACGGCCCTGGTGCACGCCGACCCGCCCGCCCCGGCGGGGGCGGGCGGCACGCTGTACCGGCTCTACCCGGGGCCGCTGGACGCCGCCCCGGACGCCCTGGAGCGGATCACGGCGGGGGAGTTGGTGGCCCGCTTCGGCCCGAGCGGTCCGGACGGCGACGGCTCGGCCCATGACGGCCCTCGCGCGGACGGTCCTGTCACGAACGGCCCGCTCCCGAACGGGCTTTCCTCGAACGGGTGAATGGGCGGACAAGCGTCCGTTCGTTCCACCCGATAGGGGAGTTACCGGCCCCCGGTGCGCGGGGCAGCATGACGGCATGAGCACCGTCGCCGCCTCCCAGGCCGCCGATCCGGTCGGCCCGCTCGGCCCCGCCGCCCTCGCGGCGGCCGTCGCGCTGCCCCCGCGGGCCGAGCGCGCCGAGCGGGCCCAGTGGGCCGTCGACCGGCTGCGCACCGCCGCCGTCGAGGCGGTCGCCGTCACCTGGGTGGACAACGCCGGCATCGCCCGGGTCAAGGCCGTACCGCTCGACGGCCTGGTGCACGCGGCCCAGTGGGGCGTCGGCACCGCGCCCTGCTTCGACGTGTTCCTCGCCGACGACGCCATCACCACCAGCCCGCTGATCGGCGGCCCCACCGGGGACCTCCGGCTCTACCCCGACCTCGACCGGATCGTCCCGCTGGCCGCCCAGCCCGGCTGGGCCTGGGCCCCGGGGGAGCGCCACACCCAGGCCGGCGGCCCGCACCCGGGCTGCCAACGGCTGTTCGCCCGCCGGATGGAGGCCGCGGCCGCCGCCCGCGGGCTGAGCCTCAAGGCCGGCATCGAGGTCGAGTGGGTGGTCGCCCTGGCGGGGCCCCCGAACGAGCCGCCCCGGTACCCCACGCACGGCCCCGCGTACGGCATGCACCGGCTCACCGACCTCTCCGACTACCTGCGGGACGTCCTGCGCGCCCTCGGCGAGCAGGGGCTGAGCGTGCTGCAGATCCACCCCGAGTACTCCCCGGGCCAGTTCGAGGTCTCGGTCGCCCCCGAGGGCCCGGTCGGTGCCGCCGACACCTCCGTGCTGGTCCGGCACACCGTCCGCGCCGTCTCCGCCCGGCACGGCCTGCGGGTGTCCTTCGCCCCCGTGGTCGAGCCGGACGGCGTCGGCAACGGCGGGCACCTCCACCTCAGCCTCTGGCGGGACGGCCGCAACCTCGGGCACGGCGGCTCGGGCCCGCACGGGCTGATGGCCGAGGCCGAGGGCTTCCTCGCCGGGGTGCTCCAGGCCCTGCCCGAACTCCTGGTGCTGGGCTGCTCCAGCCCGGCCGGGTACCTGCGGCTGGTGCCCCAGCACTGGGCCGGGGCGTACCAGTGCTGGGGCCTGGAGAACCGGGAGGCCGCGCTGCGTCTGGTCACCGGCTCCACCGGGGAGCGCGCCTCCGCCGCCAACGCCGAGGTCAAGTGCTTCGACGCGAGCGCCAACCCGTACCTCGCGGTCGGCGCGGTGCTCGCCGCCGGCCTCGCCGGGCTGGCCGAACGCCGGGCCCTGCCGCCGGAGTTCACCGGCGATCCGGCCGCCGCCGAGCCGGGCACGGTGCCCCGGCTGCCGCAGGGCCCGACCGAGGCGCTCGCCGCGTACGAGCGCTCGGCGGTGCTGCGCGAGGCGCTCGGCGAGCCGCTGCACCAGGCGGTGGCGGCGGTGCGCCGGGCCGAGGCCGAGCAGTACGCGGCCGTCGGCCCCGAGGAGTTGATCGCGGCGACGCG
Source organism: Kitasatospora sp. NPDC058162 (assembly GCF_042884005.1). NCBI lineage: Bacteria > Bacillati > Actinomycetota > Actinomycetes > Kitasatosporales > Streptomycetaceae > Kitasatospora > Kitasatospora sp. NPDC058162. The sequence goes on along the minus strand of NZ_JBHVUS010000043.1, from coordinate 59,033 downwards.
CTGGCGGTACTGAGTGGACGCCATGGCGCCGACGCTGGTCGACCACCACTGCCACAGCGTGGTGGCGGCCGAGCTCGACGACGACGCCCTGGCCGGGCTGCTCACCGAGTCCGACCGCCCGCCCGCGCCCGGCTGTTCACCCTTCGACAGCGCGATCGGCCTGGCCGTGCGGCGCTGGTGCCCGCCGGTGCTCGGCCTGCCCGCGCACGCCCCGGCGGCCGACTACCTGGCCCGGCGGCGCGAGCTGGGCGCCGCCGAGTCCACCCGTCGGCTGCTCGCGGCCGCCGGACTGGACACCTGCCTGGTGGACACCGGGCTGACGGCCACCGCGGGCCGCGCACTGCTGCCGCTGACCGAACTCGCCGGGGCCACCGGGGCGGTGGTGCGCGAGGTGGTCCGGCTGGAGACGGTGGCCGAGACGGTGTCGTCCGGCGCCGAGGACTGGCCCCGGGCCGTCGGCGAGGCAGTGGCGGCGGCCGCCGCCGATGCCGTCGCGGTCAAGTCGGTGCTCGCCTACCGGCACGGCCTGGCCGTCCCGGCCGAACGGCCCGCCCGTTCGGCCGTGGTGGCCGCCGCCGGGGCCTGGCTGCGCGGCGGCCGCGGCCGGCTGGCCGATCCGGTGCTGCTGCACCACCTGCTCCGGACGGCCGTGGACGTCTGCGCCGAGCTGCGCCTGCCGCTCCAACTCCACACCGGCTTCGGCGATCCCGACCTCACCCTGCACCACGCCGACCCGTCGCTGCTGACGGACTTCGTCCGCGCCGTCGAGCCGAGCGGCGTCCCGCTGGTGCTGCTGCACGGCTATCCGTACCACCGGCAGGCCGGCTGGCTGGCCCAGGCCTTTCCGACGGTCTACACCGATCTCGGACTGACGGCCTCGTACACCGGGCCGCGGGTGGCGGCGGTGCTCGGCGAGATGCTGGAACTGGTGCCGTTCGGAAAACTGCTGTTCTCCACCGACGCCTACGGACTTCCCGAACTGTTCGTGGTGGGCGCCGCACAGTTCCGGTACGGACTGGGCATGCTCCTCACCGACTGGCAAGCAGCGGGCGCCTGTTCGGCTCCGGACGCGCGGCGGCTGGCGCAACTGGTCGCCGCCGACAACGCCCGCCGGTTGTACCGGCTCGGCTGAGCGAACGGGCATGTTTTCGCGCACATGCCAAGGTCAGGCGCGTCGTCGGCGAACCATCACTTTTTAACAATCTTCAACTCTGTTGTCCTCGCTGGTCGATGGATGGCTAACCTCTGCAGTTGGTCTAGATGTGACGATTAGATGACTACCTCTTGCGCTTATCAGCGAATATTCATTAACGTCCCGGTCATCCCAGTGCACCTGCCACACCGCAGCTGCCGGATGACGACTCGGGAGGGCCAACCCCAATGAGAGTTCCTCGGATCAGCCGGACCCGCTACGCGGCAGTGGGCCTCGTGCTCGCCACCGCCGGAGCCCTCGCGCTCCCGGCCGGCACCGCCGTCGCGGCGCCCACCGGCGACTCGACGACCGGTCCGCTGCTCAGCTACGTCGTCAACACCAAGGCCAACCACGGCCAGGTGCAGAAGGTTGAGAAGGCCGTCACCGCCCTCGGCGGCACCGTGGTCCAGTCGTACGAGCAGGTCGGCGTCATCGTCGCCCGCTCCAACGACACCAAGTTCGCGGAGAAGCTGCGCCTGGCCAAGGGCGTCGACTCCGTCGGTGCCAGCCGCACCAAGGGCATCCTCGCCGCCGACCAGGGCAAGGCCGAGGTCGCCGAGGCGCCCACCGGTGCCGCCGCCGCGACCGGCGACCAGGAGCCGTACGAGCCCAACCAGTGGGACATGCGCCAGATCGGCGTCGACAAGGCGCACAAGATCTCGCTCGGCAGCCGCAACGTCACCGTCGGCGTGCTGGACTCCGGCATCGACGCCACCCACGAGGACCTGGCCGCCAACGTGGACGCCTCGCAGTCGGTCTCCTGCATCGACGGCAAGACGAACACCGACTGGAAGGCCTGGCAGCCGACCACCAGCGACCACGGCACCCACGTCGCCGGCACCATCGCCGCCGCCAAGAACGGCAAGGGCATCGTCGGCATCGCCCCGAACGTGAAGCTGGCCGCGGTCAAGGTCGTCGACGACGGTGGCTTCATCTACCCGGAGAACGCGGTCTGCGGCTTCGTCTGGGCCGGCGAGCACGGCTTCAAGGTGACGAACAACAGCTACTACGTCGACCCGTGGATGTTCAACTGCCCGAACGACAAGGACCAGGCCGCGATCTCGGACGCGATCCGCAAGGCCGTCGCCTTCTCGCAGCGCAAGGGCGTCCTGAACGTCGCCGCCGCCGGTAACGAGAACATCGACCTGGCCCACAAGACCGTCGACATCACCAGCCCGGACGACACCAACAAGACCACCCGCCCGATCACCAACGACTGCCTGTCGCTGCCGACCGAGCTGCCCGGCGTGGTCGCGGTCTCCGCGGTCGGTGTCAACGGCGACAAGTCGTACTACTCCAGCTACGGCAAGGGCATCGTCACCGTCGCCGCGCCGGGCGGTGACGCCCGCTACCAGATCCCGGACACCCCGGACAAGAACGGTCGCATCCTGTCGACCATCCCGGGCAACAAGTACGGGTACATGCAGGGCACCTCGATGGCCACCCCGCACGTCACCGGCGTGGTCGCGCTGCTCGCCAGCACCTTCCCGTGGGCCAGCCCGGACGAGCTGACCGAGCTGCTCACCAACCAGGCCGAGTCCCACGCCTGCCCGACCGGCGTCTACAACCCGGGCAACACCGGTAACTTCAAGGCCACCTGCGAGGGTGGCGTGGACGACAACGGCTTCTACGGCGCGGGCATCATCAACGCCGAGAAGGCGGTCCAGTGGTGGCGCTGACGCGCTGACCACCCGGCGCTGACCATCCGGCGCTGAGCACCGAACACTGAGCTGAGGAGCGGGGCCACGGGCCCCGCTCCCCAGCGGCGTTTGAGTACCCGTACTCAGGCCGCCGGCCCGCTCGTGGAACAGGATGGAGCCATAACCACCCGGGTCCTCGCAGGAGTTGAGCGGCATGGCTGCCACCGTCACCGGGCCGCAGGTCCCCGTCCGTCCCGCCGCCGACCGGCGGCGCCGGCGCGTGCTGGCCCTCGGCGTCGTCCAACTCCTGCTCGCCGCGCCGATGCTGGTGCCCATCGCCGCCCTCACCCTCACGGCCGCGAGGTACCTCCTCGCCCTCGGGGTGGTCGGGGTGGTGTTCGCCCCCGTGGTCGCCGCGGGCCCGCTGCTCGGGCTGGAGATCGGCGGGCTGGTCGCCCGGCTGCGGGGGTTCCGCCGGGACACCGGCTTCGCGGTGCGGACCTTCGGCCTGCTGCTCGGCACCGTGATCGAGTACCTCGCGCTGCGCTGGAACTAGCCCTGCTGGCCCTCGGCCTCGAAGTGGTGCTCCCAGACCGTCTCCACCGACGGCTTGCCGTGCAGGTCCGGCACCTCCTGCAGCCAGGCCGGCCGACCGGCCCGGGTGCGGGCCGCGTTCCGCCGCTCCGCCTCGCGCAGCTGCTCGGGGGTGGCGAAGCCCTCCGGCAGCCACTCCTCGGAGAGCACCGCCCGGGCGGCCAGGTGGGTGACGTACGCGTGCCGGACGGCGTCCACCGAGTCGAAGCCGGGCTCGTCGGCCAGCCACTCGTCCGGGACCAGCGCCACCACCTGCTCCAGCAGTTCGACGGTGACCAGCGGCCCGAGGTCCTCGTCGGCCAGCCGGACGTCCGGGGCGCAGCCGCCGAGCGCGTGCGCGCTGAGGTCGTAGCGCTTGCCGACGGACGCCTCCGCGGTGGCCCAGCGGTGGTGGAAGATCAGCGCGGCGCCGTTGTCGATCAGCCAGAGCCGCCGGTGCCAGACCACCAGGTTGGGGTTGTGGACGGTGCGGTCGACGTTGCCGGTGAGCGCGTCCAGCCAGACCATCCGCCCCGCCTCGGCGGAGTCCACCGGGATCATCCCGGGCCGGTAGTCGGCGGCCCCGGGCAGCAGGTCCATCCCGAGGTTGAGGCCGGCGCTGGCCTTGAGCATGTCCTGGATCTCGGCGTCCGGTTCGTCGGCGGCCACCACCGGGTCGAAGTCCACCAGTCGCAGCTCCGGCACCCGCAGCCCGAGCCGTCGGGCCAGCTCGCCGACGATCACCTCGGCCACCAGTGCCTTGCGGCCCTGGGCGGCTCCGGTGAACTTGACCACGTACGTCCCCAGGTCGTCGGTCTCCACGACGCCCGGCACCGAGCCACCGGCCCGCAGCGGGTCCACGTAGCGCAGCGCAGTCACCAGATCGAGCACACCCGCCACCCTATCCCGCCGTGCCGCGTGATTGGCTTGCCGGTGAGACCGGTACGCAGAGCGGTACCCACCACATGAGGAGAGCAAGGCATGGGACAGGTGCAGGCCACCACCGAGCGGGACTACGACGCCGCGCCCGAGCGGGTGTACGAGGCGCTGGCCGACTACCAGGTGACCCGCCCGAAGCTGCTGCCCGCGCAGTACAGCGAGTACGAGGTCCGGGTCGGCGGCACCGGCGCGGGCACCCAGGTGCACTGGAAGCTGCAGGCCACCGAGAAGCGGGTGCGGGACTGCCTGTTCACCGTCTCGGCGCCGAAGCCGGACCAGCTGGTGGAGAAGGACGCCAACTCCAGCATGGTGATCACCTGGACCGTCGCGGCCGCCGGCGAGGGCCGCACCAAGGTCACCGTCACCGCCACCTGGCAGGGCGCGACCGGCATCGGCGGCTTCTTCGAGCGCACCTTCGCCCCCAAGGGCCTGAACCGGATCCACGACCAGGTGCTCGAGAACCTGGCCGCCGAGGTCCGCTGACTCCGAGGTCCGCTGACTCCTAGGTCCGCTGATTCCGGCGTCCCACCTGATCCGGGGGAATCGCCCGGAATTTCGAGCGGCTCGTCCGCCCGTACGAGCCGGAAGCCGTACGGGTGGACGGCCCGCCACCTGCGGGTGACGGGAGCCGCCCGGCGCGGGGGAGCCATCCTAGGCTCGCCGCCGTGCATATGACGATCCTTCACATTTCGCAGCCGGTGGACGGCGGAGTCGCCCGCGTCCTCGTCGATCTGGCCCGGGGGCAGCGCGAGGCCGGGCACCGGGTGCTGGTCGCCTGCCCGCGCGGCGGGCGGTTGGCCGAGGAGGCCGCCGCGGTGGGCGCGCTGGTCCAGGACTGGCCCGCCGACCGCTCGCCCGGCCCGGCCACCGCCGCCGAGGCCTGGCGGCTGCGCCGGATCGTCCGGGCCGCCGGTCCCGACGTGGTCCACCTGCACAGCGCCAAGGCCGGTCTGGCCGGCCGGCTGGCCGTGCGCGGCGCGGTGCCGACCGTCTTCCAGCCGCACGCCTGGTCCTTCGCCGCCGTGGACGGCCCGATGGCCGCCGCGACCCTGCGCTGGGAGCGCTTCGCGAGCCGGTGGGCGCACCGGCTGCTGTGCGTCAGCGTCCAGGAACGGGCCGACGGCGTGGCCGCCGGGGTGCACGCCGACTGGGCGGTGGTGCCCAACGGCGTGGACGTCCGCCACTACGCGCCCGCCGACCGCCGGGCCGCCCGGATCGCGCTCGGGCTGGACCTGGACTCCCCGCTCGCGGTCTGCGTCGGCCGGCTGTGCCGGCAGAAGGGCCAGGACGTGCTGCTGGCCGCCTGGCCGGAGGTGCTGCGCCGGGTGCCGCAGGCCCGGCTGGCGCTGGTCGGCGGCGGGCCGGAGGAGCAGCGGCTGGCCGAGGCGGTCCGGGAGTCGGCCGAGCCGTCCCGGGTCCGGCTGGTCGGGGACGTGCCGGATCCGCGCCCGTGGCTGGCGGCGGCGGACCTGGTAGTGCTGCCCTCGCGCTGGGAGGGGATGGCGCTGGCGCCGCTGGAGGCGATGGCGGCGGCCCGCCCGGTGCTGCTGACGGACGTTCCGGGCGCCCGGGAGTGCCTGCCGCAGGCGGTGCGCGCGCAGTCGGTGGTGCCGCCAGAGGACGCGGGCGCGCTCGCCACCCGGATGGCCGAAGCGTTGTCCGATCCGATCGAGTGCGAGCGACGCGGTGCCCGGCTGCGCGACCACGTGGTCGCCCGGCACGACGTTCGTACGGTGGTCGAACAGGTGGACGTCCTGTACCGCCATCTGCTGGGGGCCGGACCGGCGGCCGGGCGGCGCAGGGCCCGTGTCCCAGAGCGGATCTGATCGTTTCACATGCCGTGAATCCCCGCCGTACCGGCGTCGGCGCATTCGCACCCTCGACCGGATATGGGCGAGGCGTCAAGTCCGAAATACCTATTAATGGGCGGCTGGAATGAAACGGCAAGTCAACTTCCGGCGGACATGCCCAGGTTCGGTATTGTCGGATTTTGCCTGCTTCGTTTCGATTCCACCCCGGGAATTCGCGTCCGGGCCCGTCGCGGTCGCGCCCATGGTGACCAGCCGTTCCGCGACCGGCCCCCTCACCGGAGAACCGAAAGCCGCCAGCGATAGCAGGTGCTGTCAGGACCGCGCCCACCGGGCCGGGACGGCCGCCCCATGCCTATCGGTGCCGGGGTACCGCCACCCCGGGCACACAGCAGGGGAGTTCGTGCGCTGATGACCATTGACCACGACCGTGTGCCGCGATCCGGCGGGCCCCTGTCCGGCCCGCGGCTGCCCGGCACCGGGCTGCTCGACCGGCCGGCCAGGGCGACCTACCCCCGGGCGGTGCCGTCGCCCCGCCGGCACCGCCGGGCCGCCCGGTCCCGGCTCGCCCTGCCGCTCGCGCTGGTCCAGGTCGACGCGATCGCCCTCTGCACCGCCACCGGCATCGCCAACCGGGCGATCGACCCGACCGTCCCGCTCGCCCCGCTGCTCGGCGTCGCCGCCGTCCTGCCCCTGCTCCTGCTGCTCAACCTGGCCGGCGGCCTCTACCGCACCCGACTCACCCTCTCCGTCCTGGACGAACTGCCCGCCCTGGCCGTCCGCGCCGTGGTCGCCACCGCCTTCGCCGTCACCCTGGCCGGCTGCCTGGACGGCCGCTGGCCCGACTGCGGCCCGGCCACCCCGGCCCGGCTCACCGTCCTGCTCGGCGCCCAGCTGCTGATCGCCGCCCTCGGCCGCGCCGTCCTCTACCACCTGGTCCGGCGGATCCGCCGCGGCCGCCCCAACCCCGTCCTGGTGCTCGGCGCCGGCCGGCTCGGCCGCAAGGTCGCCGCCGCCCTCCGCGAGCACGGCGAGTACGGGATGCGCCCGGTCGGCTTCCTGGACGCCGACCCGCCGCTGCTGGCCGACGACACCGACGTGCCCGTCCTCGGCGGCCGCGAGGTGCTGGAGCGCGAGGTCCGCCGGCACCGGATCCACCACGTGATCGCCACCGCCGGCGCCGCCGACGAGGGCGAGACCGCCGCCGCCCTGCGCGACGCCGTCCGGCTCGGCTGCCAGGTCTGGCTGGTGCCCGCGCTGCGCGAGCACGGCTCGCTGCCCACCGCCCCGATCGCCGGCGGCGACCACCTGTGGGGCTTCCCGTGCCTGCGCCTCGGCAGCCCGGCCATGCGCCGCCCCGGCTGGGCCGCCAAGCGCGCCCTGGACGTCACCGCCGCCGGGACCGGCCTGCTGCTGCTCGCCCCCGTCCTGGCGCTGTGCGCCCTCGCCGTCCGCTTCGACACCGGCCCCGGCGTGCTCTTCCGCCAGCAGCGCACCGGCCTGGACGGCCGGGTCTTCACCGTCCTGAAGTTCCGCACCCTGCGCCCCAGCAACGAGCACGAGTCGGCGACCCGCTGGAACATCTCCCAGGACCACCGGATGGGCGCCGTCGGCCGCCTGCTCCGCAAGAGCTCGCTGGACGAGCTGCCGCAGCTGTGGAACATCCTGCGCGGCGACATGAGCCTGGTCGGCCCGCGCCCCGAACGCCCGTACTTCGTCATGCGGTTCAGCCAGGCCTACCCCGAGTACGGCGACCGCCACCGCGTCCCGGTCGGCCTCACCGGCCTCGCCCAGGTCAACGGCCTGCGCGGGGACACCTCGATCGAGGAGCGGGCCCGCTTCGACAACCGCTACATCGAGAGCTGGAGCCTCTGGCAGGACGTCAAGATCCTGTGCCGCACCGCGGCCCTGATGCTCCACCCGGACGGGAGCTGACCCGGCGTGGCCCTGACCCTCCCGGCCCTTCCCCGGCCGGTGTTACGGCGGGCTCTGCCCGCGCTCGCGGACCGGTCCAGCCTGCTCGCGGCGGCCACCGTCCTGCTGGTCTGCGTGCCCGCCGGGGAGAAGGACGTCACCGCGGCCGTCCACGTCACCGCCGCCGACGTCGCCTCGCTCGCCCTGGTCGCCCTCACCGCGCTCAACCTGCTGCGCGGACGGCTGCCCGCGATCAGCCGCGCCACCTGCGCGCTGTTCGGCGGCATCGTGGTCGCCGCCGCCGTCGCCACCATGGGCTCGATCGACCCGACCACCAGCCTCACCGGCTTCGTCCGGCTCACCCAGGTGTTCGTCCTGGTGCCGGCCGCCGTGCTCTGCTCGCTGCGCGACCGCACCGACCAGCGCCTGGTCCTCGGCTCCTTCGTGCTCGCCGCGCTGATCCAGGGCGTGGTCGGGGCGAACCAGTACCTCACCCGCACCGGCGCCTCCTACACCGGCCAGCCGATCCGGGCCGTCGGCACCTTCGGCGCGCTGGACATCATGGCGATGTCCACCGTGGTCAGCTACGGGCTGCTCGCCGCCCTCGCCCTCGCCCTCGGCGAGCGGGGTCCTGGGACCTGGCGTCGAACTCCCGCCTGCGGGGCGACGCCGGGGCACGCACCTCGCCGCGTTGTCGTCGGTTGCCAATGCTCCGCAGTGGCGCCCTCCTCCGCCTTGCGATGCACGCACCCCAACGCCGCCCCGCCCGCCCTGCGGGCGAACGACGGGAGTTCGACGCCAGGCCCCGGAGGCAACGCACGCCTGCGCCGGGCGATGTTCGCCGCCGCCGCCTTCCTGGCCTTCCCGCTCGCCGTCTCGTTCAGCCGCGGCAGCTGGATCGCCACCGGCGTCGCCGCCACCGTGCTGCTGCTGCGCGCGGACGCCCGGCTGCTGGTCCGCAGCGCCGTCCTGGGCCTGGCCGCCGCGGTCGTCCTGGTCGGCGGCCTCGGCCTCGGCGCCTCCGGCGTCACCGAGCGGCTCAGCTCGATCGGCTCCGTCTCCGCCGCACCCGACCAGTCCGTCTCCGACCGCTACGACCTGTGGGCCACCGCCGGGCGGATCTGGCAGGACCACCCCGTCCACGGCGCCGGGCCGAAGGCCTTCCCCCGGCTGCGCGACAGCCACGCCCCGCTGCGGCTGTCCTCCGGCAGCGACGCCGCCGACTCCACCATCGGCTTCCAGCGCGAACCGCTGCTCTCCCCGCACAACATGTACTTCCTGGTGCTCAGCGAGCAGGGCCTGATCGGCATCACCGCCTACACCGCGCTCTTCCTCGGCCTCCTCCTCGGCTGCCTGCGGCACCGCCGCGGCACCTCGCTCGCGGCCCTCGCGCTGCTCACCTGGGTGCTGGTCGACTTCCTGTACGCCGACATCGGCGGCACCACCACGGTGCTGACCTCCGTCGTCCTCGGCCTCGCGGCCCGCGCCGCCGCCCGGGAGCGGGCGATGAACACGTGACCACCGACCAGCCCGTCGTCCTCGCCTCCGCCCTCCCGGCCCCGCGCAGCGCCCCCGTCCCCCTCCGGGCCCCGGCCCCCGGGCCGGGCCGGGCACCCCGGGGCGGCTTCCTCGCCAGGGCCTTCGGCGTCACCGCCGTGCTCAGCGCGGCCGGTTCCGGCCTCGGCCTGCTGCGCGACCTCCTGCTGGCCCGCTACTTCGGCGCCAGCCAGGGCACCGACGCCTTCCTGGTCGCCTGGACCGTGCCCGAGACGGCCGCACCGCTGCTGATCGAGGACGCCATGTCCTTCCTCATGGTGCCCGCCTTCGCCCTCGCCCTGGTGCTGCGCGAGGAGGACCCGGACGCCCCCGACCCGGTCCGCCAGCTGGTCCGCGCCACCCTGCCCGGGCTGCTGCTCGCCCTGAGCGGGCTCGCGCTGGCCGCCGCGCTCGGCGCCCCCAAGCTGGTGGAACTCCTCGCCCCCGGTCTGCCCGACCCGGGCCTGGCCGTCTCCTGCACCCGGATCACCGCGATCACCGTGCTGCCGTTCGGCGTGGCCGGCTACCTGGCCGCCGCCCTGCGCGCCCACCACAGCTTCACCGCCCCGGCGGGCATCTACGTCGCCTACAACCTGGGCATCCTGGCCCTGCTGTTCGGCTTCCACGGCGTCCTCGGGGTCCGCTCCGCCGCCCTCGGCGTGGCGCTCGGCAGCCTGCTGATGGCCGTCCTGCTGGTCGGCCCGTTCCTGCGGCACCTGCGGGCCGGCCAGGCCGGGGCCGGCCGCACCCGGCGCGGCCGCAACGCGCTGGTGCTGATGCCGCTGGCCCTGCTGCCGGTGGCCGCCTTCACGCTGACCCGGCAGTCCCAGGTGTTCGTCGAGCGCTACCTCGGCTCGGCGCTGCCGCCCGGCACCATCTCGCACCTCAACTACGCGGCCAAGGTCTCCCAACTCGCCATGACGGCGGGCATCCTGATCTGCACCGTCACCTTCCCGCTGGTCGCCCGGGCGCTCGCGGCGGGGGACCTCACCGCGGCCCGGGACCGGGTCGAGAAGGACCTCGGCCAGGCCGCGGCGGTCGTGCTGCTCGGTACGGCCTTCCTGATGGCCTGCGCGCCCTCGGCGGTCTCGCTGCTGTTCGAGCGCGGCGCCTTCGGACCCGGCGACACCACCGCCACCGCGGCCGTCATCCGGGTGTACAGCTTCGGGCTGCCCGCCCAGGCGCTGATGGGCGTGATGATCCGCCCGTACTTCTCGCTGCGCCCGGTGGTCCGCCGGGCCGACGACCCGCGCAGCGAGGACGGCGGGCGCCGGCTGCTGGACTGGTACCCGGTCGCCGCGATGCTGCTCGGCCTCGGGGTGACCGTCACCGTCGGCCTGCTCGCCACGCCCCGGTTCGGCGCCCTCGGCCTGGCCGCCGGCAACGCGGCCGGGATCACCGCCGCCGCCGCGCTGCTGCTGCGCGGCCTGGTGCTGCGCGGCATCCCGCTGCGGCTGCGCCGGGTGCTCGGCGGCCACGCCCGGCTGGTCGCCGCCGCCGCCGGGGCCACCGCCCTGGGCGCGGCCGCCGCCGGCCTGGCGGCCGATCCGCTGCTCTCGACCCTCTCCGGGGGCCTCACCGTGGTGCTGGTCTTCGCCGCCCTCGGCACCGGGCTCCGGGCCGACGAGGTGCGCGGCCCGGTCCTTGCCGCCGCCCGGGTCCTGGGACTCGGGCCCGTCCGGCGGGCCCCGAACCCGCCAACCGTCGCCGACGAAGGGAAGTTCCCCCATGGACGATGAACGGGGAACCGTCCGTTCGGCCCGGGCGGGCGCCAGCGACGCCCCGTCCGACCGGGCGCGACTGCCCAGGAGCCGCGGTACGGTCGGCGAAGCCGCCCTGCCCGGCTCCTCCTCGCCGTGGATCCTGATGTACCACTCGGTGGCGGTCGAGGAGGAGGACCCGTACCAACTCACCGTCAGCCCTGAGCGGTTCGCCGAGCAGATCGGCTGGCTGCACCGGCGCGGGCGGCGCGGGGTCTCGGTCCGCGAGCTGATGCGGGCCCGGGCCCGGGGGCGGGACGACAAGTTGGTCGGCCTGACCTTCGACGACGGCTACGCGGACTTCGCCCGGTACGCCGTCCCGATCCTCCAGGCGTACGGCTTCACCGCCACCGCCTACGTCGTCGCCGACCTGCTCGGCCAGGACAACGGCTGGGACACCGAGGGCCCGCGCAAGAAGCTGCTCACCGTCGAGGAGGTCACCGAACTGGCCTCCGCCGGTTGGGAGATCGGCTCCCACGGCCTCGGCCACCAGGCGCTGCCCGGGTTGCCCGCCGACGTCCTGGCGGTGCAGACCCGGGAGAGCCGGCGGCTGCTGGAGGAGGTCGTCGGCGGCCCGGTCACCGGCTTCTGCTACCCGTACGGGGCCGTCGACCGGCCCGCCGCCGCGGCCGTGCGCGACGCGGGCTACGACTACGCCTGCGCCATCGCCCACTCCCCGTTCACCGGCCGCTTCGCCTTGCCCCGCTGCTACGTCGGCGACCGCGACGGCGCCTGGCGGCTGCGCGCCAAGAAGGGCCGCCACCGGCTGCGCGACGCCGTCACCTCGTTGCAGCGCGGCGGTCGGGAGAGTCGGCCGTGAAGGTGCTGCACATCGTCACCGGGCTCGCCTCCGGCGGTGCCGAGCGTCAACTCCACCTGCTGTTGCGGCACTTGCCGCCGCACCAGCGCTGCGAGGTGCTCGCGCTGACCAATCCCGGCACGGTCGCCGACGCGCTGCGCGCCGACGGGGTGACCGTGCACCACCTCGGCATGCGCGGCAACCGGGACCTCGGCGCGCTGCCCCGGCTGGTCCGGCTGGTCCGGGCCGGCCGCTACGACCTGGTGCACACCCACCTCTACCGCGCTCAGCTGTACGGCCGGCTGGCCGCGCGGCTCGCCGGGGTGCGGGCGGTGGTCTCCACCGAGCACTCGCTGCACGCCGGGGTGATCGAGGGCCGCCCGGTCACCCGGGGCGTCAAGGGCCTCTACTTGGCCGCCGAGCGGCTCGGCAGCACCACCGTCGCGGTCTCCCGGCAGGTCGCCCAGACGCTGCGCTCCTGGGGCGTCCCGCCGGCCCGGATCGAGCTGATCCCGAACGGCATCGACACCGCCGGCTACCGCCGTCCGCCCGCCGAGCGGGCCGCCGCCCGCCGCCGGATCCGGGCCGAACTCGGCCTGCCGGAGGGCAGTTGGGTGGTCGGCGGGGTCGGTCGGCTGGTCCCCGGCAAGCGCTTCGAGGTGCTGCTGGCGGCGTTCGCCGAGCTCGACCCGGGGACCAGGCTGGTGCTGGTCGGGGAGGGCCCGGAGCGGGCCGGGCTGGACCGCCGGGCGGCCGAACTCGGCGTCCGGGAAAGGCTGGTGCTCACCGGTGAGCGCTCCGACGTCCCCGACCTGCTGGCCGCGATGGACGTGCTGGCCGCCCCCTCCACCGCGGAGACCTTCGGCCTGGGCGTGCTGGAGGGCCTCGCGGCCGGTCTGCCGGTGCGGCACAGCGCCTGCCCGGCGCTGGACGAACTGCCGCCCAGCGCCGCCCCGCAGGCCCGCCGGATCCCCTCCGAGCCCGCCGCGTACGCCGCCGCGCTGCGCGACCTGCGGCAGTTGAGCGGCCACATCGCCGACCCGCTGCCGCACCCGCCGGCCGTCGGCCACTACGACATCGCCCGGGTCGCCGCCGACCTGGGCGCCCTCTACGACCGGCTGGCCCGCGCCTGACCCGCCCGCCGCCGGAACCGCAGTACCAGACCCAAGGAGCCACACCCACATGACCACACCGCTCCGAAGCGCCCGCCACCTGGTCCGCCGCTGGTGGCCGGTGGCCCTCGCGGTGCCGCTGGGCGCCGCGGCCGGCGCCGGGTACGCCGTCGTCTCGCACCCCTCGTACGCCGCCAGCGCCTACGTCCTCGTGGTGCCGCAGAACCCGGGGGAGGCGTCGACCGCGACCAACTTCGCCCAGGCGTACGGCCGGCTCGCGGGCCAGCCGCAGGTGCTCGCGGTGGCAGCCGCCGAGACCGGCCACACCCGGTCCGAGCTGGAGACCCTGGTGTCCGGGACGACCTCTCCGGACGCCCCGATGATCGAGATCACCGGCACCGGGGGGCGCCCCCAGGAGGCGGCCGAGACCGCCGACGCGGTGGCCCGCTCGCTGGTCGCCTTCGCCAACACCAGCAGCAAGGACACCAACGTCCGGCTGGTCACGCTGGCGCCGGCCGCCGAGCCGGACAAGCCGACCACGCCCTCCGCCAAGCTGGACGTCGCGGTCGGCGCCGCGGCGGGGCTGCTGCTCGGCTCGCTGGTGCTGATGACCCGTCGGCGCGGCGGCGCGGCCGCCGAGCCGGGGGCCCCTGAGGCCCCCGAGACCCCCGAGGCCGTTGAGCCGGCTCCGGTCCCCGCGACGCCCCGTCCGCGCGCCGAGGAGCCGGCCGGCAAGGCCCGCGCCAAGGCCGAGTCGAAGGCCGAGTCGAAGCCCGCCCCCGAGGGCGAGCCCGAGACCGCGGCGAAGACCGGGGCGAAGACCGAGGCGAAGACCGGAGCGAAGACCGCGCCCGAGGCGGAGCCCGCCGCCGCGGCCGAGCCGCCGGCCAAGGAGAAGGCCGCAGCCCGGAGCGGACGATGAGCACCGAGACCCGGGCCGCCGGCCTCCCCGCCCAGTCTGCCGCGCCCGTCTGGACCACCGAGCTCCGCCGCGAGGACGACGCGCTGGACACCGTCGCCGAGGAGTGGGACGACCTGGTCGCCCGCTGCCGGACCGCCACCTTCTTCCAGGCCGGCGTCTGGCAGCGGTCCTGGTGGCGCCACTACGGCCGCCCCGGCGCCCTGCTGCTGGTGCTGGTCCGCCGGGACGGCCGGCTGGTCGGCGCCGGCGCCTTCATGCGCCGGGGCGGCCCGTTCGGCGGCCTCACCGGCCTCGGCGCCGGGCTGGTCGACTACGGCGACGTGCTGCTCGACGACGACTGCGCCGACCGGGCCGCCGCCGAGTTCGCCGCCGCCCTCCCGCTCACCCGCCCCTGGCACTGGCTGGAGCTGCGCGAGGTCCACCCCGAGGCGGCGGTGCAGCGGGTGTACGAGCACTGGCGCGGCGCCCGTCGCCGCCACCAGGACTCGCTCTGCCAGTACCTGCCGGCCATCCCGATGGAGCGGCTGCTCAAGCGGGTGCCCGGCAAGACCGCCCAGCGCAGCCGGGTGAAGCTGCGCAAGATCGCCGAGGCCGGGGTGCAGGTCCGGTCCACGCCGGTGGAGGAGGTGCCGGCCGCGCTGGAGGGCCTGCTGCGGCTGCACTTCCTGCAGTGGAAGGAGCGCGGCGTCACCGCCGAGCACCGCACCGAGCGCTTCGCCCGGCACCTGACCGAGTCCACCACCGGCCTGGTCGCCACGGGCCGGGCGGCCGTCCACCAGTTCCACCTGGACGGCGAGCTGGTCGCGGTCAACCTGCTGCTGCTCTGCCCCTCCTTCGGCGGGCTCTACATGTACGGCGCCCACCCGGTGCTGCGCGAGCGGCTGGACATCGCCGGGCTGCTGTTCAGCGCGGCCCTGGACGAGACGGTCGGCGCGGGAGTCCCGGTGCTCGGTCTGCTGCGCGGCCAGGAACCGTACAAGCAGCGCTGGCGGCCGGACGGGACGCCCAACCAGCGCCTGCTGCTGGGCCCGGCCGGAGCGGCCCCGGCGGTCGCCGCCCGGGCCGGCGCGGTGCGGGCCCGGCAGGCGGTGGCGCACCAGCTGCGCACCCGCTTCCCCCGGCTCAAGGAGGCCCTCCTGGCCCGCCGCCGGGCCTGATGCTCAACGGCGCGACGGCGTCCTGGTGGGGGAGGGGCTGGGCGAGGCTCCGGCCGACGGGCTCGGCGTCGCGCCCGGCGGGGTGGGCGCGACGCTCGGGCTCGGTACGGCCGGTCGGGTCGGTGCGACCGGCGCGACCGGGGCGGGGGGCGCCGTCGGCACGACCTGCGGCGCCCCCGGCGAGCCCGCCATCAGCTGCTTGAACGCCGCCGTCGAGCGCGGATTGCTCCGGCACTGGAAGAAGCCGTGCGGGCAGTAGTCGGTGACGGTCTGGTAGGCGGTGTCGTGGGTGCGCATCCAGTCGACCATCCGGCGGACGAAGTCGGGGTTGTCGCCGTTGCGGAACAGCCCCCACTCCGGGTACGAGACCGACTTGCCGTGCTTGGCCGCGAACTCCACCTGGTCCTGGAGGCCGTACGGCTCGCGCACGTAGTCGTCGAAGGTGCTCCCGGCCGGCTGGTCGTAGCTGTCCATGCCGACGATGTCGACCACGTCGTCGCCGGGGTAGCACTTGGTCCACGGGATGGCGTCCAGGCCCCGGTTGGGGGCGAAGTCGAAGCGGAACCGCTGCCCGGGCACCGAGCGCATCACCCCGACGATCCGGCGCCAGTACGCCTTCCACGCGGACGGGTCGGGCTTGCAGCGGTGGGTGTACGTGATGCCGTTCATCTCCCAGCCGAGGGTGATCACGGTGTCCGCACCGCCGAGCGCCACCAGCCGGCGGGCGAGCCGCAGGAAGTGGCTGTCGAAGTCCCCGCGCGCGCCCTGGCCGAGCAGTTTGGCGACCTCGCCGTCCGGCACGTGCGCCTCGTTGGGCACCAGCATCGGCACGCCGAGCACCAGCAGCCGGGACGGGTCGGCCAGCCGCCACTGCGACCAGAGGCCGAGCACCACCGGCTCGCCCTCGATGTCCGCCCAGCCGTTGCCCGCCAGGTAGGTGTGGCCGACCTGCATGTTCGCGTTGCCCAGCCACTGGGCGTACTTGCCGATCTGCGGGATGTAGTCGTCCCAGGAGCCGACGAAGGCACCGAACGGCGGCTCGTGCCGGGGCCGCTGGACCGGTGGGCGGGGGGCCGCGCCGCGCGGCTCGAAGGCGTCCGAGGAGAGGCTGTGCCGGTCGGTCCCGCTGAGCGGCGTCCCGGCCGGGAAGCCGGCCGTGGCCATCAGCAGCAGAGCGGCGGCGGCCAGCGTCAGGCGGCCCATGCGCATGGTCTCTCCTCCGGTCGGGCGGGAGCTGGGCGGGCGGGCGACGACGGAGACGGGGCGTCGCGCCACGCTCGCCGACAGTAGGCCCGGGGGAGGGGAGAAATGCCGAATGTCACCCTAAAGTGGGCGATATTCGAACGCCGTCTGCCGCAACACCCTTCGGGCCCGGCCCCGTGTATCAGCTCTGTAACGGTCCGGCGGGGCTCTCGGGGCCCGCCGCGGAGGGTTCCGCCGATCGGCCGGGGGGCCGACGGCGCAGGTGGGCGGGCGGGCGTACCGGACGGGCGCGCACGGTCCGCCGTGCGGTCGACCGGGCGCCCCGGCGGCGATTCCGGGCTGACTCGCGCACCCGCCGAAAGGTACGCTCCGGCCGTGTCCTGGAAGCCGCCGCGTGTCCTCACCCCCCGCTCGATCCTGCCTGCCCTGGCGGTGATGCTGGTCCTTGCGGCCGGTGCTGCGGCGCACGCGAACAAGCCGGTGCCGTTCGGCGACCGGGTGGCCGGTCCGGGTGACGCGGACGCGACGCCGGTCAACTCGCAGTCGGTCAGCTCGGCCGACCTGGACCTGCGGGTGGTCGGCCCCGGCCTGGAGGCGTACCACAAGCAGACCGGCGAGCGGGCCTGGACGTACCGCCGGGAGGGCGCCGAGGCGCTCTACCTGGCGATGGCCGGGGACAACGCGATCGTGGTCTGGGACGACGGCCTGGTCACCTCGGTGCGCCCGGGTGACCACGAGGTGCGCTGGCACCGCGCCGTGCCCGGCCTGGCGGACTACCTGCGGGCCGACGGCGAGCCGGGTGCCGACAAGCGCACCGACGCCCAGCGCAAGGACACCGCCAAGCAGCGGGCCGCCGCCGCGCTGCACACCGTCCAGCGGGACGGCTCGCCCTGGCTGGCCCTGGTGACGCCCAGCCTGACCATGGGCCTGCGCGACGCCGACGGCGACCTGCGCTACAACGACCGGCCCTCCACCGGCTGCCTCTACGACCCGCTGCGCACCGTGCACACCGACTACGCCGTGCTCATCCCCCGCACCTGCACCAACAGCAGCGGGGCGGCCGTCTCCGGCGGCATCACCGGCTACCGGCTGGACAGCAACGGCTGGTCGATGACCACCGGCCCGGCCGCGACGGTGAAGGTGCTGGACGCCGGCCGGGTGGAGATCACCGACGGCCCGATCGTCCCGCCCAAGGTCTTCGACACCAAGGCGGCCGCCCCCGAGACGGGCTGCGCCAACCCGGACGCCCCGTTCGCCGCGGTCCGCCCCCAGGGCGGCTGCGTCGACCCCTCGGCGAGCCCGACGGCGACCGCCCCGGCGGCCCCCGTCACCCCGGCGGACCCGGCGGCCACGCCGCAGCAGTAGCCGGCGGACGGCCGGCGGGTACCCCGGGGCGGTACGCCCCCGGGGCGTTTCGCGCGGCCCGGTAGACTGGCCGCCATGGCTATCTTCTCCGGGCAATAGCGGGCGGCGGCGCCCAGTTCCACCGCGCCGACCGCCGATGAAGCCCTCCTTCCCGCAGCCCGGGTCCGTACCCGGCCGCCCGCCCACGTCCCAGGAGCAGACCCAGCCATGATTTCCGCCAACGCCCTAGAGCTGCGTGCCGGTGCCCGGATCCTGATCGAGTCCGCGAGCTTCAAGGTCGCCGCCGGCGACCGGATCGGTCTGGTCGGGCGCAACGGCGCCGGCAAGACCACGCTCACCAAGGTGCTGGCCGGTGAGGGACTGCCCGCCGCCGGTACGATCACCCGCTCGGGCGAGGTCGGCTACCTCCCGCAGGACCCGCGCACCGGCGACCTCGACGTCCTGGCCAAGGACCGCATCCTCTCCGCCCGCGGCCTCGACACCGTGCTGAAGAAGATGCGCGAGAACGAGGAGCGGATGGCCAACGGCAAGGGCGCCACCCGGGACAACGCGATGAAGAAGTACGCGCGCCTGGAGACCGAGTTCCTCACCAAGGGCGGGTACGCCGCCGAGGCCGAGGCCGCCACCATCGCCGCCGCGCTGGGCCTGCCGGACCGCATCCTCGGCCAGCCGCTGCACACTCTCTCCGGTGGTCAGCGCCGCCGCGTCGAGCTGGCCCGGATCCTCTTCTCGGACTCCGACGTGCTGCTGCTCGACGAGCCCACCAACCACCTGGACGCCGACTCGATCGTCTGGCTGCGGGACTTCCTGAAGACGTACAAGGGCGGCTTCATCGTCATCTCGCACGACGTCGACCTGGTCGAGACGGTCGTCAACAAGGTCTTCTACCTGGACGCCAACCGCTCCGCCATCGACGTCTACAACATGGGCTGGAAGCAGTACCAGCAGCAGCGCGAGGACGACGAGAAGCGCCGCAAGCGCGAGCGGGCCAACGCCGAGAAGAAGGCCGCGACCCTGAACGCCCAGGCCGACAAGATGCGCGCCAAGGCGACCAAGACGGTGGCCGCGCAGAACATGGCCCGCCGCGCCGACAAGCTGCTCTCCGGCCTGGAGCAGGTCCGGATGAACGACAAGGTCGCCAAGCTGCGCTTCCCGGAGCCGGCCCCCTGCGGCAAGACCCCGCTGACCGCGGCCGGCCTGTCCAAGTCCTACGGCTCGCTGGAGATCTTCACCGACGTCGACCTGGCGATCGACCGGGGCTCCCGGGTCGTCGTGCTGGGCTTCAACGGCGCCGGCAAGACCACCCTGCTGCGGATGCTGGCCGGGGTGGAGGCGCCGGACACCGGCGAGGTGATCCCGGGCCACGGCCTGAAGATCGGCTACTACGCCCAGGAGCACGAGACGCTCGACCCGGACCGCAGCGTTCTGGAGAACATGCGCTCGGCCGCGCCGGACACCGACCTGGTGCAGATCCGCAAGATCCTCGGGTCCTTCCTGTTCTCCGGCGACGACGTGGACAAGCCGGCCGGGGTGCTCTCCGGCGGCGAGAAGACCCGTCTGGCCCTGGCCACCCTGGTGGTCTCCTCGGCCAACGTGCTGCTGCTGGACGAGCCCACCAACAACCTCGACCCGGCCAGCCGCGAGGAGATCCTGGGCGCGCTGCGCGAGTTCTCCGGCGCGGTCGTGCTGGTCACCCACGACGAGGGCGCCGTCCAGGCGCTCGACCCGGAGCGGATCATCCTGCTGCCGGACGGGGTCGAGGACCTGTGGAACCCGTCGTACGCCGATCTGGTCTCGCTGGCCTGACCGGAAGTAGACGCCGGATCCGCTTTTCGGCCCAGAATATCTAGTCCTTTCGGCGTGTCCGGGAATGAAGAAGACCCGGATTCCGTTTAAGCACTTCCCGTCGGCCCGCCACTCGAACGTGGTCGGGCCGACGCTGCTGATCAGCTCTTTCTCGGCAACCGGCGGCAGCCGCCCGGGGGCGTGCACTCTGCGTGAGCGCCCTGGTGCGCTCGGATCACCACCGCAGGACCACGCATTTGCGACATCGACCTTGTCGAATGGGTGGCCAGGACGCGGTGGATGGGTGATCATGGGAATCTGACCGAGCAACGCTACGAGGAGGCACGGGTGGCCGAGACTCTGAAAAAGGGCAGCCGGGTGACCGGTGCCGCGCGTGAGAAGCTCGCGGCCGATCTCAAGAAGAAGTACGACTCCGGGGCGAGCATTCGCGCTCTCGCGGAGGAGACCGGTCGTTCGTACGGCTTCGTGCACCGGATGCTGAGCGAGTCCGGAGTGATCCTCCGGGGCCGCGGCGGTGCCACGCGTGGCAAGAACAAGGCGACTGCCGGAGCCGGTTCCTGACGGTCCGTCAGCCCTGAGCTGGATGGCGCGGCGGCAGGACGCCGACCGAGGAGACGACAGCACACCACAGCTGGGCGTCCGCCCTCGGATCGAGTGGACCGGCCGCCGATCGTCATGTCCGGACGCCGGACCCCAGGTGTCGTTCCGATCTTTCCGGGCCGGGGCCCTGCCCGTCCGCGTCCAGGTTTGTTACCCTCCGGTAGCCAAGTCCCCCGCCACCGGAGGTTCCCGCATGACCGCCCCCGCCACCGACCCGCAGGCCCCGAGCTGGGAGCGGGACGGCGTCCGACTGGAGATCGACGGCGAGCTCGCCGTCGTCACCCTCTGTCAGCCCAAGCGGCGCAACGCCCAGTCGCCCGCACTCTGGCGCGCCCTCGCCCAGGCCGGCCGCGAACTGCCCGGCAGCGTGCGGGTGGTGCTGCTGCGCGCCGAGGGCGTCTCGTTCTCCGCCGGGCTGGACCGGGCCATGTTCACCCCCGAGGGCATCCCCGGTGAGCCCACCTTCCTGCAGCTGGCCGGCTCCGCCGACCAGGAACTGGACGAGGCCATCGCCGCGTACCAGGAGGCCTTCACCTGGTGGCGCCGCGCCGACCTGGTCACCATCGCCGCCGTCCAGGGCCACGCCGTGGGCGCCGGATTCCAGCTCGCGCTCGGCTGCGACCTGCGGGTGGTCGCCGACGACGTGCAGTTCGCCATGAAGGAGACCTCGCTCGGGCTCGTCCCCGACCTGGCCGGGACCAAGCCGCTGGTCGAACTCGTCGGCTACGCCCGGGCGCTGGAGATCTGCGCGACCGGCCGCTGGGTCGGCGCCGAGGAGGCCGCCGCGATCGGGCTGGCCAACCTGTCGGTGCCCGGCACGGAGCTCGACGGCGCCGCCCGGGACCTCGCCGCCGCCCTGCTGGCCGCGCCGCGCGGGGCCGTGATCGAGACCAAGGCGCTGCTCCAGGGCGCGTCCGGACGGTCGTACGACGAGCAGCGTTCGGCCGAACGGGCGGCCCAGGCCCGACGGCTGCGGGAACTCGCCGGGATCGGCGACTGATTCCTTGACCACTGCGGTGGGGCCCGGCCCCGGGGGAGCACCCCGGGGCCGGGCCTCCGGCGTTTCCGGGGTGCGCTCGGCGGGCGGGGCTCGTGGCGGAATGCCAGAGTTGGGGAGGTTTGCGATATAGCTGGAGCCGCTACGAGGGAGATTCGCCCCATGCCTGACACTCCGACGCCCGCGACCCTGCACAAGAACCCCGGCGGTGGGCCCACACCCGGGCCGCCCGCCGGTGCCCGGCCTGCGTCCGCCTCCGGCGCGGGCGGTGCGGGCGGCGCGTCCGGCGGGGACGGTGGGCGGCCGGCGAGCGAGCGCGGCCGTACGGCGTTGGCGGTCGGCGTGGTGGAGAAGATCGCCGGGATGGCGGCCCGGGAGGTCTCCGGCATCCACGCGCTGGGCTCCGGGCTGGCCCGCACCTTCGGCGCCATGCGGGACCGGGTCCCCGGCGGGAAGTCGAGCATCGGGCGCGGGATCAAGGCCGAGGTCGGCGAGAAGCAGACCGCGATCGACATCGCCCTGGTGGTCGAGTACGGCGTGGTGATCCCCGAACTCGCCCGCCAGGTGCGGGAGAACATCATCGACGCGGTCGAGCGGATGACCGGCCTGGAGGTCGTCGAGGTCAACATCGCGGTCAATGACGTCCACCTCCCGGACGAACCGGAGTTCGAGGAGGAAGAGGAGCCGATGGCGTCATCGGGGCAGCGGCCCAAGCTCAAGTAGCACCCGGCAGTAGCACCCGGCCGCGGGGTTCGCCCGGGGCGTCGGCGATCGGTGGAGGACGAGGGAGTAGCGGATGAACCTGGCCATCGTCGGCCTGGTGGTGGGCATGGCCCTCGGCTTCGCCGGGTACTTCGGCGGGTTCGCGGCGTTCCTGCTGGTGGCGGCGCTCGGGCTGGTCGGCTTCGTGGCCGGGCGGCTGCTGGAGGGTGACATCGAACTCGGCGACCTCGGGGACCTGCTCCGCGGCCGCGACCGGCGGCGCTGATGGGGGGCGCCGTTCCCGCGCCCGTCTCCGGTGCGGCTTCCGGTGCGGCCTCCGGCGCGGTCTCCGGTACGGCGCGGCGGGGGCGGCTTCGGGTCGCGGACCGGGTGTACGAGCGGATCGCGGGGCACGCCGTGCGGGTGGTGCTCGCCGAGGTGTGGGCCGGGCGGTCGGTGAAGGGGGCGCCGCCACGGGTGTCGGTGGCGCGGCCGGGCAGCACGGTGACCGTCCGGGTGACGCTGGAGCTGCCGTTTCCCGCCGACCTCGCGGGCCTCGCTCGGGGGGTGCGGGACCGGGTGGCGGCGGAGGTGGTCGGGCTGACCGGGACCAGGGTGTCCGAAGTGGTCGTGGTGGTCGAGAAGTTGGTGGCGGGGGGAGCGTGGTGAGGGGGGATGCGGCGGCGGGGTCGGGTTCGGGGTCGGGGTCGGGTTCGGGGGAGGAGGTGGGGTCGGGGTCGGAGGTGGGGTCGGGGTCGGAGGTGGGGGTGGGGGCGGTGCGGAAGGTGCCCCGGTTGAGGTCGGGGCGGGCGGCTGCGGCGGCGCTGGTCGCCACGGGGGTGCTGGTGGTGGCGGGGGCGCTGCTGTACGACGCGGTCGCGGTGCGGGTCGGGCAGCCGGCCCGGCGGTGGCGGGCGCAGATCGCGGACGAGCTGGCCACGCGGCACTTGGACGATCTGTGGGTGTTGGTGGGGGCTGGGGTCTCGGCGCTGGTCGGGGGATGGCTGCTGTGGTTGGCGTTCGCGCCCGGACTGCGGCGGTGGCTGGTGCTGCGGCCGTACGGCGGGACGGCGGCGGCGATCGACCGGGCCGGGATCGGGCACCTGCTGGCGGACCGGGCCGCCGGGCTGGGGGGCATCGAGCACCTGCGGATCAAGGTCGGGCGGCGCCGACTGCGGGTGTCGGTCAGCGGGCCGGTGGACCCGGCGGGGGTGCAGCGGCAGCTGCGGGAGGAGCTGGCGCGGGTGGGGCTGGCGCAGCCGCCGCGGTTGGACGTGCGGTCCTGGCGGGGGCCGGCGGGTGAGGTGGCGAGCGGTGTTGTGGCGGGTGGTGCGGTGGGGGGCGGGGCTGTGGCGGGTGGGGTCGTGACGGAAGGTGCGCGGGAGCGGGCGGGGGAGGGGGAGGGATGACTCGGACGGTCGTCAATCGGGTGCTGCTGGCGGTGGTGGGGGCGGTGCTCGTGGGGGTCGGGGTGCTGGTGCTGGCGGGCGGGTTGGACCTGTACCGGCGGGTGGGGGTCGATCCGCCGAGCTGGTGGCCGCTGACCTCGCCGGACCAGCCGGTGGTCAGTGCGCGCTCCCGGGTGCGGTGGGTCGGGTCCTCGTGGTGGTGGCCGACGGTGATCGGGGGGCTGTCGCTGTTGGTGCTGGGCATGGCCTGGTGGTTGGTGGCGCAGCTGCGGCGGACCGGGCTGGCCCACATCGCGGTGCCGACGCCAGGGGTGCGCGGGCTGCGGATGCGGGTGAATTCGCGGGCGCTGGAGGAGGCGTTGGAGCACGGCACGGTCGTCCTGCCCGAAGTCGAGCGGGCCGGGGTGCGGTTGGTGCGGGCCCCCGGGCATCCGCGGCTGCGGGGCGCCGTACGGCTGACGCCGGGCGGGGACCCGGTCGGGCTGGTGGAGCACTTCGAGGACGGGCCGCGGGCGGACGCCGTACGGAGCCTGGGGCTGGCGGACCTGCCGGCCGACCTGCGGATCCGGGTGCTGCAGGAGGCTCCCGCCGGGCGGCGGCGCCGGTTCGGGCGGCGACGGGGGCGGCGGGAGCGTCGTCAGCTGGAGTAGCTCTTCTCGGGACTCAGAGGGAGCGGAGGGCGCCGCCGTCGACCGGGACCATCAGGCCGGTCAGGTAGGAGGCGGCGGGGGAGAGCACGAAGGCGGCGACCTTGCCGAACTCCTCGGGGGTGCCGTAGCGGCGCAGCGGGATGGTGGCGCTGTGGTGGTCGCGGGCGGCCTCCGGGTCGGGGGCGAGGGCGTCGAGCTCGCGGACCCGGTCGGTGTCGATCCGGGCCGGGAGCAGGCCGAGCACCCGGATGCCGCGGGGGCCGAGCTCGTCGGCCAGGGACTTGGCGGCCATCGCTAGGCCGGGGCGCAGACCGTTGGAGATGCCGAGGCCGGGGATCGGCTGACGGACGGAGCTGGAGAGCACGAAGCCGATCACCCCGCCGGAGGGGAGGGCGGCGGCCGCGGTACGGGCGAGGCGGAGGGCGCCGAGGAAGACGGACTCGAAGGCGTCGCGCCAGGCGGACTCCGGGGTGGTCTCGACCGGGCCGGCCTGCGGGCCGCCGACGCTGATCAGGATGCCGTCGAAGCGGCCGAAGCGGGTGGTGGCCTCGGCGATCAGGCGGTCGGCGGTGTCGGGGGCGGCGTTGTCGGCGACCAGGCCGTGGGCGGTGCCGGTGGTGGCGCCAGAGCCGGGGGCGGTGCCGGAGCCGTGGGCGGTGCCGAGCTTTTCGAGTTCGGCTACGGCGGTGTCGACGGCTTGTTGGGTGCGGCCGCTGATGAGGACGTTGGCGCCGTCGGCGACGAGTTCGCGGGCGGTGGCGAGGCCGAGGCCTCGGGTGGCGCCGGTGACGATGTAGGTCTTGTTCTTGAGTCCGAGATCCATGGGGGACATCTTGCCGGGCCGCTGCGCGGGGGGCTTCGGTGTGGGGGTGGGCTTTCGGGAGGGTGGGTGGGTCCGGGGGTGGTTCCGGGGGTGGGCGCTCCGGGGGCTGGATGATTTTCGGACCGCCGACCCTCATCGAGGGGGGTTGAGACCGTTGGCGGTCTGAAAATCACCCGTCACGCCCCTCTCCGCACCCACCCCCTCCACCGCCCCCTCCCGCAGCGCGTCCCTCTCGCCTGGGGCGGGTGGGGGGAGGGGGGTGGTTGCTGTGGGTGGGTTGGTGCGGGTTGGGGGTGGGTGGGTTTTGGTGGTGGGTGCGCGGGGCGGGGCACGCGCGTCCGGGAGGGGTGGGTGCGGGTTGGGCTGGCGTTGACGTCGGGGGGAAGGTTTAGCGTCGGTGGTGGTTGTTCGGGAGGAGTGGGTGGGCGTGCGGATCGGGGAGTTGGCGGAGCGGGCGGGGACGACTACGCGGGCGTTGCGGTACTACGAGCAGTTGGGGTTGTTGCCGGCCCGGCGGGCGGGTAACGGGTACCGGGCGTACGGCGAGGAGGACTTGCGGCTGCTGCGGGAGATCCGGATGTTGCAGGACTTCGGGTTCGGGTTGGAGGAGACCCGGCCGTTCGTGGAGTGTCTGCGGGCGGGGCACCCGGAGGGGGATTCCTGTCCGGCCTCGTTGGAGGTCTACCGGCGGAAGTTGGCCGAGTTGGACGAGTGCATCGCGCGCTTGCGGGACGTCCGGGTGCAGGTGGCCGGGCAGTTCGAGCGGGCGGTGCGGGCGCGGGACGAGCTCGCGGCTTCCGAGCAGCCGCCGGAGTGTGAACTGGCCAGGGAGCAGAGGGAGTAGACGATGGTGGAGATCGCGGGTGTGCCGGCGGTGACGGACGAGACGTTCGCCGCGGAGGTGCTCGAGGCCGAGGGGCCGGTGCTGGTGGACTTCACGGCGGACTGGTGCCCGCCGTGCCGGATGATGGCGCCGGTGCTGGCGGACGTCGCGCGGGAGGAGGCGCACCGGTTCCGGGTGGTGAGCGTCGATGTGGACCGCAATCCCCGGACCCAGGCGGCGTACGGGGTGCTGTCGATGCCGACGTTGATGCTGTTCCGGGGCGGGCAGCCGGTGCGGTCGGTGGTGGGGGCGCGGGCGAAGGCGCGGTTGTTGCGGGAGTTGGAGGACGTCCTTTAGGCGGGGAGGGCTTCGAGGGGGACCTCGGGCGCGGCCTGCTTGCGGCGGTCCTTGGCCTCGCGGCGGATGAGCACCCAGACGCCGACCGGGATCATCGTGGTGAACAGCCACCACTGGATGGCGTAGGCCATGTGCGGGCCGATGTCGGAGTGGTTGGGCTCGGGGATCAGCTGGGGCTGGTCGGCCGGGGCCGGGGTGCTGGCGGTGAGTTCCAGGTAGCCGCCGAGGAGGGTGGTGCCGGTCTCCTTGGACTGCTGTTCGGTGTTGATCAGGTTGAACTGGCGGTCGGGGAGGCCGGCCCGGTCCTTGACCCAGCCGCCGCTGCTGCCGGTGGTCTCGTCGGAGCGCAGCCGGCCGGTGAGGGTGACCTCGCCGGTGGGGGCGGCCGGGACGGGCGGGTACTGGGTGGCGCCGTCGCCGGAGGGGACCCAGCCGCGGTTGATCAGGACGGTGCCCTTGCCGTCGGAGAGCTTCAGCGGGGTGATGACGAAGTAGCCGAGGGTTCCGTTGGCGTCGGTCCGCTTGCGGACCACGAACTCGTGTGCCGGGTCGTACTGTCCGGTGGCCGTCACGGCGCGCCAGGTGAGGGCGGACGGCACGGCGGCGCCGGGGGCTGCGGAGAGGCTGTCGAAGGGCACCGGCGAGGCCGTGAGGGCCTTGCCGATCAGCTCGTTCCGGGCCACCCGCGCCTCGTGGCGGTGCAGCTGCCAGAAGCCCAGCTTGATCGTCGCGGGGATCAGCAGCAGCGCGATCAGCATGGTGATCAGCCACTGTCGGGTCAGCAGAAAACGGTACACATGGGAACGGTACGCCGACCTCACAACGGGCTCACGCACCGGGGTGCGGGGCGACCTCGCGCAGCAGCTGGAGGAAGGCGTCCTCGGTGACGATCGGGGTTCCGACGTCGCGGGCCTTGCGGGCCTTGCCGCTCCAGCTGGTCGGCTCGTTGGTGACCAGGAGGCTGGTGAGCCGGCTGACGGAGGTGGCGATGTGCAGGCCCGCCTCGACGGCGCGGTCCTCCAGCACCTCGCGGTCGGTGGCGGTGTCGCCGGTGAAGGCCACCCGCATGCCCTGGACCAGCGGCTTGCCGTCCTCCCAGCGCCCCGGGTTGGGGTACGGGCAGGCCGGGCGCTTCTTGGCCTGGCGGTACTGGGCGCCGGTCCAGTTGCCGCGGCCGGGGGCGGCGGGCTCGTCCTCGCCGAGGTCGGTGACCGCGACGCAGGTCTGGAAGGGGAGCGGGATGCCGTGGGTGCGGGCCAGCCGGAGGCTGGGGCGGAAGGCCTCGGCGAGCACCCGGGCGTCGTCCAGGGCGTTGTGGGCCTGGCGCTGCTGGACGCCGAAGTGGGCGGCGAGCGAGGAGAGCTTGCCGTTGGGCAGCGGGAGGCGCAGGTCGCGGGAGAGCACCATGGTGCACAGCCGCTGCTCGACCGGGGCGCTGCGGCCGGCCCGGGAGAACTCGCGGGAGATCATGTTCCAGTCGAACAGCGCGTTGTGCGCGACCAGGACGCGGTTCGCCAGGCGGGCCGCGAACTCCTCGGCGATCTCGGGGAAGGTCGGCGCGCCGGAGAGCAGTTCGGCGGTGAGGCCGTGGATCCAGACCGGGCCCGGGTCCCGCTCGGGGTTGACCAGGGTGTACCAGTGGTCGGTCACCTCTCCGTCGCCGTCCAGCTGGTAGACGCCCGCCGAGATGACGCGGTCGGAGCGGC
Organism: Kitasatospora sp. NPDC058162; assembly: GCF_042884005.1. Classification (NCBI taxonomy): domain Bacteria; kingdom Bacillati; phylum Actinomycetota; class Actinomycetes; order Kitasatosporales; family Streptomycetaceae; genus Kitasatospora; species Kitasatospora sp. NPDC058162. Next base: position 31,240 of record NZ_JBHVUS010000043.1, on the reverse strand, counting down.
CGAGACCGGTGGTCTCGACGTCGACCACCGCGAAGCCCTCGGCGGGGGCGGCGGAGCGCTGGGCGGGGACCGGGGCGGTCCGCGGCGCGCCGTACGTCTCGGGCTGGATCGGTTGCATGGTCCAACAGGATAAGGGGCGAGTTGGCCGGGGCCGGTCGAAATGTTCCGACCGGGCAGCCGGAATAGAGTGGTCCGCATGGGTGTCGTACACCTGGTCGAGATCGTTTCCGGCCGGTGGGCCGGCTTTGTGTGAGGAAGAACGCATGCGCGCCACGGTGATCCACGGACCGAACGACATCCGCATCGAAGAGGTGCCGGACCCGGTGATCAAGCACCCGACGGACGTCGTGCTCCGGGTGGTCAACGCCTGTATCTGCGGCAGCGATCTGTGGGCGTACCGGGGGGTCGCCCAGCGGGTGCCCGGGCAGCGGATCGGTCACGAGTTCCTGGGCGTGGTGGAGGAGGTCGGCGCCGAGGTCCGGGGCTTCGCGAAGGGTGATCTGGTGGTCGCGCCCTTCGTGTGGTCGGACGGGGTCTGTGAGTTCTGTCTCGAGGGTCTGCAGACGTCGTGTCCGCACGGCGGGTTCTGGGGGTCGGTGGGTTCGGACGGCGGCCAGGGCGAGGCGGTGCGGGTGCCGTTCGCGGACGGGACGCTGGTGAAGCTGCCGAAGGAGGCCGCGGGCGACGAGAAGCTGCTGCCGGGCCTGCTGGCGCTGTCCGACGTGATGGCCACCGGGCACCACGCGGCGGTCTCGGCGCGGGTGCGTCCGGGGGCGACGGTCGCGGTGGTCGGCGACGGCGCGGTGGGCCTGTGCGGCGTGCTGGCGGCGCAGCGGCTGGGCGCGGGCCGGATCATCGCGCTGGGCCGGCACCCGGCCCGGACCGAGCTGGCCCGGCGCTTCGGCGCGACGGACGTGGTGGCCGAGCGCGGCGACGCCGCGGTCGAGGCCGTGAAGGAGCTGACCGGCGGCCTGGGCGCGCACGCGGTGCTGGAGGCGGTCGGCACCGAGGAGTCGATGCGGACGGCGATCTCGATCACCCGGGACGGCGGCGCGGTCGGCTACGTGGGTGTCCCGCACGGCGGCAGCGCGGGCGTCGACATCGGTCAGATGTTCGGCCGAAACGTTTCGCTCAACGGCGGCGTCGCCCCGGCCCGGGCGTACATCCCCGAACTGCTGCCCGACGTGCTCTCGGGCGCGATCGAGCCGGGCCTGGTCTTCGACCGGACCGTCGGCCTGGACGGCGTGCCGGACGGCTACCGCGCCATGGACGACCGTTCCGCGCTGAAGGTCCGGATCGCCTTCTGATTCTGACGCTTCGTCAACAGGGGCGGCACCGTTGGACGGTGTCGCCCCTTTCGGTTGTGGTGGTCCTGGTCCGGAGGTGACGCGAGTGGTGGTTTTCGGCCAATTGGATAGTGCGAGGGGGTGAACGACTGGCTGATCGCGGTCAACCCCTTCCGGGGTGGGCACGACGCTCCTAGCATTGCGCGGCGCGCACGAGGAATGTGACGTCCCTCACGTTCGAATCGTCCCCCCGTGCGACCGCTACGCCGAAGGAGTGAGGAGACAGAGTGGATTCGCCGCCGATCACCACTACTGCTACGGAAGTCCAACTCATCGATGACAGCGAGGAGTTCCGTACCCTGCGGCGCTCGTTCCGGAGCTTCGCCTTCCCGGTCACCATCGGCTTCGTGCTCTGGTACCTGCTCTACGTACTGCTCTCCTGCTACGCCCCCGGGCTGATGGGCACCAAGGTCGTCGGGCACATCAACGTGGCTCTGGTGCTCGGGCTGCTCCAGTTCGTCACCACCTTCGTCATCGCCGCCTGCTACGCCCGCTACGCGGACCGGCGGATCGACCCGCCCGCCGCCGCGATCCGCGAGGCCCACGGTGCCGTCGTCCACGCCCCCCGGGAGGCCGCCGAATGACACCGCTCGCCAGCTCCGCCACGGAGCACCGCGGTCTGATCCTGTCCTTGTTCGGGCTCTTCGTGGCGGCCACCCTGGTCATCACCGTCTGGGCCGGGCGGCAGAACCGCAGCGCCGCCGACTTCTACGCCGGCGGCCGCGGCTTCACCGGGTTCCAGAACGGCCTGGCCATCTCCGGGGACTACATGTCCGCCGCGTCCTTCCTCGGCATCGCCGGGATCATCGCGCTCACCGGGTACGACGGCTTCCTGTACTCGATCGGCTTCCTGGTCGCCTGGCTGGTCGCGCTGCTGCTGATCGCCGAGCCGCTGCGCAACTCCGGCCGGTTCACCATGGCGGACGTGCTCGCGTTCCGGATGCGCCAGCGCCCGGTGCGCACCGCGGCCGGGATCTCCACCATCGTGGTCTCGATCTTCTACCTGCTCGCCCAGATGGTCGGCGCCGGAGCCCTGGTGGCGCTGCTGCTGGGGGTCACCGGGGAGGGTGCCAAGCGCTGGACCATCCTCGCGGTCGGCGCGCTGATGATCATCTACGTGGTGATAGGGGGTATGAAGGGCACCACCTGGGTGCAGATCGTCAAGGCCGTGCTGCTGATCGCCGGCGCCGCGCTGATGACCGTCCTGGTGCTCGCCAAGTACCACTTCAACCCCTCGGAACTGCTCGGCGCGGCCGCCTCCGCGAGCGGCAAGGGCTCGGCCTTCCTCGAACCGGGGTTGAAGTACGGGGCCACCGACACCTCCAAGCTCGACTTCATCAGCCTGGGGATCGCGCTGGTGCTCGGCACCGCCGGCCTGCCGCACATCCTGGTCCGCTTCTACACCGTCCCCACCGCCAAGACGGCCCGGAAGTCCGTGCTCTGGGCGATCGGCATCATCGGCGTCTTCTACCTGATGACCCTGGCGCTCGGCTTCGGCGCGGCCGCGCTGGTCGGCCGCAGCGGCATGGTGGCCGTCGAGGGCAAGACGCCCTCCGGCAACACGGCGGCGCCGCTGCTCGCCGAGCAGCTCGGCGGCGGGCCCGGCACCACCGGCGGGGCGATCATGCTCGCGGTGATCTCGGCGGTCGCCTTCGCCACCATCCTGGCCGTGGTCGCCGGGCTCACCCTGGCCTCCTCGGCCTCCTTCGCGCACGACCTGTACGCCAATGTGATCCGGCGCGGGAAGGTGAGCGAGAAGGAGGAGGTGCGGTCCGCGAAGTGGGCCGCCGTCGGGATCGGCGCCGTCTCCATCGTGCTCAGCCTCTACGCGGGCAAGCTCAGCACTGCGGCCCTGGTCGCGCTGGCCTTCGCGGTGGCGGCCTCGGCCAACCTGCCGACCCTGCTCTACTCGCTGTTCTGGAAGCGCTTCACCACCGTCGGCGCGGTCAGCTCGGTCTACGCGGGCCTGATCTCCTCGGTGGTGCTGGTGGTGTTCTCCCCGGTGCTGTCCGGGACCGAGAAGTCGCTCTTCCCCAACGCCGACTTCCACTGGTTCCCGCTGGAGAACCCCGGCCTGGTGTCCATCCCGATCGGCTTCCTGGCTGGCTGGCTCGGCACCCTGCTGTCCAAGGAGCGTCCGGACCCGGCGAAGTACGCTGAACTGGAGGTCCGCTCGCTGACCGGGCTGGGCGCCCACTGATCCATCCGCATGACTATGCTGGCCCGGCCCCCGCCGCGACGGTGGCCGGGCCGGCTGCTTTTCGGGAAGGGACGCACGTGCTGCTCGACTCCTTCGGACGACGCGCCGTCGACCTGCGGGTCTCCCTCACCGACCGGTGCAACCTCCGCTGCACCTACTGCATGCCGGAGGAAGGCCTGCAGTGGCTGGCCAAGCCCGATCTGCTGACCGACGAAGAGATCGTCCGGCTGGTCACCCTGGCCGTGCGCGACCTGGGTGTGCGGGAGGTCCGCTTCACCGGCGGCGAGCCGCTGCTGCGCCCCGGGCTGGTCGCGATCGTCGCCGCCTGCTCCGAGCTGGAGCCGCGCCCCGAGCTGTCGCTGACCACCAACGGCATCGGGCTGTCCCGCACCGCGACGGCGCTGCGCGAGGCCGGGCTGGACCGGGTCAACGTCTCGCTGGACACCCTCGACCCCGAGGTGTTCTTCACCCTCACCCGCCGCCGGCGCCACCAGGACGTGCTGGACGGGCTGGCCGCCGCCGAGGCGACCGGGCTGGCGCCGGTGAAGCTGAACGCCGTGCTGATGCGCGGGGTCAACGAGCACGAGGCGGCCGACCTGCTGTCCTGGTGCCTGGACCGCGGCTACGAGCTGCGCTTCATCGAGCAGATGCCGCTGGACGCCCAGCACGGCTGGGACCGCTCGTCGATGGTCACCGCGGGGGAGATCCTGGACCTGCTGCGGGCCCGCTTCGCGCTCACCCCGGAGCCGTCCGCGAGCCGGGGCGCGGCGCCCGCCGAGCGCTGGGTGGTCGACGGCGGCGCCGGCCGGGTCGGCGTGATCGCCTCCGTCACCCGGCCGTTCTGCCGGGCCTGCGACCGGACCAGGCTGACCGCCGACGGGCAGGTGCGCAACTGCCTGTTCGCGACCGGGGAGACCGACCTGCGCACCGCGCTGCGCTCGGGGGCGGACGACGCGGAGCTGGCCGCGCTGTGGCGGGCGGCGATGTGGGGCAAGAAGGCCGGGGCCGGGATCGACGACCCGGAGTTCCACCAGCCCGAGCGGCCGATGTCGGCGATCGGCGGCTAGACCTCTTCCGAGGACCCCTCGGGAGTCTTGGGGTAGTCGGCGAAGGCGACGACCTCCTTGAGGAAGCCGCGCACGCCCAGGAACTGGGACAGGTGCTCGCGGTGCTCCTCGCAGGCGAGCCAGGTCTTGCGGCGGTCCGGGGTGTGCAGCTTCGGGTTGTTCCACACCAGCACCCAGTGGGCGTCCGCCCGGCAGCCCTTGGCGGAGCAGATCGGGGTCTGCGGGGTGTCCATCGGGGGCCGTCCTCGGTGCTCGGCGGGTGCGTCGTCACCGCCAGTCTGTCACGCCGGCCCGGCCCGCCCGGATCCGGGCATGGCGACGCCGGGCAGCCACGGGGGGAGCCGCCCGGCGTCGGTCCGTCGCTCCGACGGGGGATGCGGAGCGCGTACGCAGTATGTCACGCCGAGAGCCTCGGATGGGGAGGTCTTGCATGATTAATCTGAGCTTCTTTTGAGCTTTCGTCGAGCCGATTCGGGCTCAATCCCCGTAAAGCGGACGGTCAGTCCGTGCCCGGTGACGTTTCGGTGGCCGAGGTCTTTGCCTGTCCTGTACCAGTGGCCGCACCAGCCCCACCCGTACCACCGGGGCCGAGCATCAGGGGGGTGTCGGCCGGGAAGTCGAAGGTGCTGGGGAGGCCCGGCGCCCGCTCCCGGCCCGCGTTGGCGATCAGCACCGCGAAGTACGGCAGCAGCACGCCGCCCGCCAGCGCGGCGAGGGCCAGCCAGCGCTCGACGTTCCACAGCACCACCGCGAGCAGCACGCAGACGGTGCGGAGCAGCATCGAGATGACGTAGCGGCGCTGGCGCCCCCGGACGTCCTCGGAGAGGCTGCTGCGCGCCCCCGTGATCCGGTAGATCCGTCCGTCGTCGGCGCTCTTGCCCATGTGTCCAACCGCCCTCGTCCAGGCATCCGCGCGCCGTTCCGCGCGGCCTCCTCACGGTACGCCCGGGGGCCGGGGACGACGAGACCGGGTGGGCGGGGCCCACCCGGTCGGGCGTGATAGGGGGCCAACAGGCCCTAGGAGCGTCGGGAGAGGTACTGCGGGGGGACGGTGTCGGTGAGCCAGACGCCGTTCTCGCTGAGCCGGAACTCGTGGCCGGCCGCCGCCATCGCGGCCGCGTTCACGGTGAGCACGACCGGGCGGCCGTGCCGGGCGCCGACCCGGGTGGCCGTCTCGGTCTCCGCCGACAGGTGCACGTCCTGGCGGGCCATCGGGCGCAGCCCCTCGCGGAAGATCGACGCCAGGTGGCGGTCGGCGGTGCCGTGGTAGAGCACCGGCGGCGGCACGGTGGCGGCCAGACCGAGGTCGACCGCCACCGTGTGGCCCTGGTTGGCGCGGATCGAGAGGCCGTCCGGCGAGTAGCCGAAGCGCCGCTTGTTGTTGGTGGCCACGACGTGGTCCAGGTCGGGCCGGGACAGCCGGTTGCCCTTGGCCGCCAGCGCGGTGAGCAGCACGTCGATCCGGACCCAGCCGGCGTCGTCCAGCGTGATGCCGACCCGGTCGGGGTCGTGCCGCAGGATGCGGGACAGCATCTTGCTCGTCTTGACCAGCCGCTTCTCGTCCATCATGTCTTTCGTATCCCCCCGTCGGCCAGCGGCTATGAGGCCTGGCTGACCGAACTCATGTTGAAGTCCGCGACACGCACGGGTGGCATCGCGGTGCGGGTGAAGTAGTCGCTCCACTCGCGGGGCAGGCAGCGTTCGGTGCGGCCCGCCTCGGTGATCCGGCCGAGCAGGTCGACCGGGGACTCGTTGAACCGGAAGTTGTTGACCGCGCCGACCACTTCGCCGTTCTCCACCAGGTAGACGCCGTCCCGGGTGAGGCCGGTGAGCAGCAGCGTCGCCGGGTCCACCTCGCGGATGTACCAGAGGCAGGTGAGCAGCAGGCCGCGCTCGGTGCGGGCGATCATCTCGTCCAGGGTCGGCGCGGACTCCTGGTCGGGCGTCTCCAGCACCAGGTTGTCGACCGCCGGTCGCAGCGGCAGGCCGGTGAGGCCGGCCGCGTGGCGGCTGGTGATCAGCTCGGTCAGCACGCCCTCGTGGATCCAGTCGGTGGCGGCGATCGGCGCGCCGTTGTCGAAGACCGAGACGTCGCCGCCGGTGCGGTGCGCCAGTACGAACGGGGCGGCCTCCAGGCCGGGTTCGTCCGGGTCGGCGCGCAGGGTCAGCGGCAGCGGGGCGAGCTTCTCGCCGAGCCGGGTGCCGCCGCCGGGCCGGGAGAAGACCGTCCGGCCCTCGTGGGCGTCCCGGCCGCCGGAGGACCAGTGGAGGTAGATCATCAGGTCGGCGACGGCCGAGGGCGGCAGCAGCGTCTCGTAGCGCCCGGCCGGCAGGTCGACCTTGCGGGCGCCCCAGCCGAGCCGCTTGGTGAGCTCGGCGTGCAGGGCGGGGACGTCGATGTCGGTGAAGTCCCGGGTGGCGGCGCCGACCCAGGCCGAGCCGGTGAGGTCGGCGGTCTTGCCGTTGATCTCGACCATGCCGGTCGGCTGGTCGTGGCGCAGCCGCAGGCCGGTGGAGCTGCCCAGGTAGCTGGTGGTGACCTCGTGCCGGGCGAAGCCGTACAGCAGCTCGCCCTGGGCGGCGGCGCGGGCGAAGGCCTCGCCGAGGGCCGGGCCGAAGGCCTCGAACACCTCGATGGAGGTCTCCGCGGGCGGCTCGGTGAAGTCCGGGGAGGCCGGCCGGCCGTCGAGCAGCGGCTGGGCGTCCTCGGCCGGGCCGGCCGCGCGGGCGGCGTCCTCGGCGGCCCGGACCAGGCCCTCGACGTCCGCCGCGGTGACGGCCTCGCGGGAGACCACGCCGGAGGCGGTGCCCTCGGCGCCGGCCACGGTGGCGATCACGGTGAGGCGGCGGCCGCGGGTGACGCCGTTGGTGGTCAGGGCGTTGCCGGCCCAGCGCAGGTTGGCGGTGGACTCCTCGTCGGCGATCACCACGCAGCCGTCGGCGCGGGAGAGGCCGAGGGCCAGCTCGACGAGTTCGTGGGGCTGCATCGCGGTCATCAGTGACCCGCCTCCTGCTGGGTGTTGAGCACGTTGACGTTGCGGAACAGCGCCGACGGGCAGCCGTGGCTGACCGCCGCGATCTGGCCGGGCTGCGCCTTGCCGCAGTTGAAGGCGCCGCCGAGGACGTAGGTCTGCGGGCCGCCGACCGCCGCCATCGAGCCCCAGAAGTCGGTGGTGGTGGCCTGGTAGGCGAAGTCCTTGACCTGGCCGGCGAGTTCGCCGTCCTTGATGGCGTAGGCGCGCTGGCCGGTGAACTGGAAGTTGTAGCGCTGCATGTCGATCGACCAGGAGCGGTCGCCGACGATGTACAGCCCGTTCTCCACCCCGGCGAACAGGCCCTCGGTGTCCGGGCCGCCGGCGGCGGGCTGGAGCGAGACGTTGGCCATCCGCTGCACCGGGACGTGCGCGGGGGAGTCCGCGAAGGCGCAGCCGTTGGAGCGCTCGAAGCCCTTCAACCTGGCCATGCCGCGGTCGAGTTGGTAGCCGACCAGGACGCCGTCCCGGATCAGGTCCCAGGACTGGGTGGCGACGCCCTCGTCGTCGTAGCCGATGGTGGACAGGCCGTGCTCGGCGGTGCGGTCGCCGGTGACGTGCATCAGGTCGGAGCCGTAGCGGAGGCTGCCGAGCTGGTCGAAGGTGGCGAAGGAGGTGCCGGCGTAGGCGGCCTCGTAGCCGAGCGCGCGGTCCAGCTCGGTGGCGTGGCCGATCGACTCGTGGATGGTCAGCCAGAGGTTGGACGGGTCGATGACCAGGTCGTAGCGGCCCGGGCGGACGCTCGGGGCCTTCATCTTCTCGGCCAGCAGGACGGGCAGTTCGGCGAGCTCGGCGTCCCAGTCCCACTCGCCGCCGGTCAGGCTCTGTCCATCGGGGGACGACCCCCGGACCCCCGTGAGGTATTCATACCCGCGGCCGACCGGCGGGGCCAGGGTGCGCATCGAGTCGAAGGCGCCGGTGCGCTCGTCGACCGAGGTGGCCTCCAGGTCGGAGTAGAGCCGGATCCGCTGCTGGGTCGTCACGGTGCCCGCGGTGTCGGCGTAGAACTTGTTCTCCTGCACCGTCAGCAGGGCCGCCTGGACGTGCGAGACGCCCGGGGCGGCCAGCAGCCGGGCGCTGCGCTCGGCGAGCAGCGCGGTCTTGTCGGCGTCCGGCACCTCGAAGGGGTTGACCTCGTACGCGGAGACCCAGGTGACGTCCCGGTGGACGGGCTCGTCGGCCAGCTCGACCCGCTCGGCGGAGCCGGACGCCCGGCTGATCCCGCCGGAGAGCCGGGCCACCGCGACGGCCTGGGCGGCGACCTTCGCCGCGGCCTCGGGGGTGAGGTCCACCCCGGCGGCGAAGCCCCAGGCGCCGTCCAGCAGCACCCGGACGGCGAAGCCCAGCTGCACGCTGTCGGAGGTGCCGGCCGGACGGGCGTCGCGCAGCCGCCAGGAGGCGCTGCGGACCCGCTCCAGGCGGAAGTCGGCGTGGCTCGCGCCGAGTTCGCGGGCCCGGGCGAGGGCGGCGTCGGCGAGGGTACGCAGCGGGAGGGCGAGGAACAGCGGGTCGACGGCGCGCCCGTGCGGGGCGCCGGCGCTGTCGGCCGGAGGGATCGGAGGCAATCGGGCTCCCAGGTCGCGGAGGGTGGCGGTGCGGAGCCACAGGGGCGTCCGCACCGCATCATTTCCCGTCCACCGGGTTTCCGGCCAGCGCATTTCGCCTGGTGCGTCGCGGTTTTCGGCCAGGCCGGTCAGGGCCTGGCAGGGTCTGTCGGGATCCGTCAGGAGACGGACTCCCACCAGCCGTCCAGCTCCGGCGGGTTGTCCACGTCGATCCGCTCGCCGGGGCGCGGCACGGCCAGCGGGACGGCCTGGGCCTTGGCCTCCTTGAGCAGCCGTTCGACCGGCTCGGCCCACGGGTGCAGGCCCAGGTTGAAGGTGCACCAGTGGACCGGCACCAGCAGTCCGGCGGAGAGGTCCCGGTGGGCGAGGACGGCGTCCTCGGGGGTCATGTGGATGTCCGGCCAGGCGGCGTCGTAGGCGCCGATCTGCACCAGCGCGGCGTCGAAGGGGCCGTGCTGGGCGCCGATCCGGGCGTAGCCCTCGAAGTAGCCGGAGTCGCCGGTGTAGAAGACCTTGCGGGTCGGGCCCGCGATCACCCAGGAGCCCCACAGGGTGGTGTTGCGGGTCAGGCCGCGGCCGGAGAAGTGGTGCGCGGAGGTGAGGGTGAGGACCAGCTCTCCCAGGGTGCAGGTCTCGTCCCAGTCCAGCTCGATGATCCGGTGCTCGGGGACGCCCCAGCGGCGCAGGTGGCCGCCGATGCCGAGCGGCACCGCGAAGGGCGCGGACTGGCTGCGCACCAGGCGCTTGACGGTCGCCATGTCGAGGTGGTCGTAGTGGTCGTGCGAGATCAGCACCGCGTCGACCGGCGGCAGCTCCTCCAGCTCGACCGGGACCGGGTGCAGCCGCTTGGGGCCGAGGTGGGCGGCGGGGGAGCAGCGGTCGCTCCAGATCGGGTCGAGCAGCACGCGCGAGCCCTCGATCTCCACCAGCGCGGAGGCGTGGCCGTACCAGGTGATCTCCACGCCCTCGGCGGCCGGGCCGGGGGAGGCGGCGGGGCGGACGGTGGGCACCGGGTGGGCCGGGACGCGGCCCTCGCGCTGGAAGAGCATCCGGCGGACGGTGTCCCGGTCGAAGTCGGGGGTGCTGCCGGGCCGGGCGAGGGTGGAGGGGGCGTTGTGGAAGACGCCGTCGCGGTACTGCGGGGAGTCGCGCACCCGCTCCTCGCGCTCGCCGTCCGGACGGCGCCCGAACGCCGCGGGCAGGTCGCGCAGCGCCCAGGCGGTCGCGCCCAGGCCCGCCGCCAGGGCGGTGAGGGCGAGCAGTCGTCCGCGTCCGGGGGTGCTCCCGGGCCGTGCCTTGGTCATGCGCCCTGCCTTCGTATCCTCGCCGGGACTCTTCGGGGGAAGGGTACGTCCGGCCCCGGGGTCGGCCCGCACCACGGGGGCAACGGGCACGCCCGCCCCCGTTGTTCCCACACAGCGTTCCCGTACGCGGCCCCTTTCGCGGCGGGCCTGCGGCCTGCGGCGGACGGCCGGGAGGCACCGGATGCTGCGGGTGCGGATTGTCGGATTGCGACAGTTCCTCCGGTGCTGCGCTGTGGGAGCTCGATTCGCCGCCGCCGCCGACCGCCCGATAGCGTCACACTGCGTACGCATTCCGACGTACGTGCCACACACGGAGAGAGGTGGATCGTTGAGCCGCTCGGTTCTCGTCACCGGAGGAAACCGGGGCATCGGCCTCGCGATCGCCCAGGCCTTCGCCGAAGCAGGCGACAAGGTGGCCATCACCAGCCGTTCGGGTGAGGTGCCCGAGGCCCTCGCCAAGTACGACGTCCTCGCGGTGCGCTGCGACATCACGGACGCCGGGCAGGTGGACGCCGCCTTCACCGAGATCGAGCAGAAGCACGGCGCGGTCGAGGTGCTGGTCGCCAACGCGGGCATCACCAAGGACACCCTGCTGCTGCGGATGTCCGAGGAGGACTTCACCTCCGTCGTGGACACCAACCTCACCGGCACCTTCCGGGTGGTCAAGCGCGCGTCGAAGCTGATGATGCGCGCCAAGAAGGGCCGCGTGGTGCTGATCTCCTCCGTGGTGGGCCTCTCCGGCACGCCGGGCCAGGCCAACTACGCCGCCTCCAAGGCCGGCCTGGTGGGCTTCGCCCGCTCGCTGGCGCGCGAGCTCGGTCCGCGCAACATCACCGTCAACGTGGTCGCCCCCGGCTTCGTCGACACCGACATGACCGCCGTGCTCAGCGACGAGCGCCGCGCGGAGATCGTCTCGGGCGTGCCGCTGGGCCGTTACGCGGCGCCCGCCGAGGTCGCGTCCACCGTGCGGTTCCTCGGTTCGGACGAGGCCGCGTACATCACCGGAGCCGTCATTCCCGTCGACGGCGGATTGGGCATGGGTCACTGATCATGAGTGGAATCCTCGAGGGCAAGCGGATCCTGATCACCGGTGTGCTGATGGAGTCCTCCATCGCCTTCCACACCGCCCGGCTGGCCCAGGAGCAGGGCGCCGAGATCATCCTCACGGCATTCCCCCGCCCGAGCCTGACCGAGCGCATCGCCAAGAAGCTGCCGAAGCCGGTCAAGGTGCTGTCGCTGGACGTCTCCAGCCCGGAGGACCTGGCCGGCATCGCCGAGCAGGTCCGCGAGACCCTGCCGACCCTGGACGGCATCGTCCACTCGATCGGGTTCGCGCCGCAGGACGCCCTGGGCGGCAACTTCCTGGACACCCCGTGGGAGTCCGTGGCCACCGCGATGCACGTCTCGGCGTACTCGCTGAAGTCGCTCACCATGGCGCTGCTGCCGCTGATGCAGGACGGCGGCTCGGTCGTCGGCCTGACCTTCGACGCCCAGTTCGCGTGGCCGCAGTACGACTGGATGGGCCCGGCCAAGGCCGCCCTGGAGTCGACCAACCGCTACCTGGCCCGCTACCTGGGCGAGCGGGACATCCGCTGCAACCTGATCTCGGCGGGCCCGATCGGCTCGATGGCCGCCAAGTCCATCCCGGGCTTCGGCGACCTGGCCGACACCTGGAACCAGCGCTCCCCGCTGAAGTGGGACCTGAGCGACCCGGAGCCGGCCGGCCGCGGCGTCGTCGCCCTGCTGTCGGACTGGTTCCCGAAGACCACCGGCGAGATCATCCACGTCGACGGCGGTCTGCACGCCATCGGCGCCTGACCGGCTGTTCCTCCGCCGCTGCCCGGCACCCCCGTCTTGGGGGTGCCGGGCAGCGGCGTTTCCGGCCCCGGAGAGTGAGTGAGTTACGCCTCGGCGGTGGCGCAGGCGCCGATGGCGCGGCCGGCCTCGATCGAGGCGCGCTGGACGTCCCCGTCCCGGATGGCGTCCCGGATGGCGTGGTGGCCGATGTAGCGCTCGGCGATCAGCTCGGGGCCGACGTCGTTGCGCAGGTGCTCGCGGGTGACCTCGCCGAGGTCGGAGTAGACGGCCAGCAGCACGTCGTTGTGGGCGGCGGCCACCACGGCGTGGTGGAAGGCGGCGTCGGCCTGGACAAAGTCCTCGGCGTCGCCGGAGCGCCAGGCGGCCTCCCGCCGTTCGAGCGCGGCTTCGAGCAGGCCGAGGTCGCGCTCGGTGCGGCGGACGGCGGCCAGTCCGGCCGCGGAGGTCTCCAGCGCCGCCCGCAGCTCGGCGACCTGCGCCTGGTCGGCGTCGGCGAAGCGGCGGTGCATCACCCCGGCCAGCTCGCTGGTGGCCAGCACGTACGTGCCGGAGCCCTGGCGGATGTCGAGCAGCCCGTTGTGGGCGAGTGCCCGGACGGCCTCGCGGACGGTGTTGCGGGCCACCCCGAGCTGTTCGACCAGGGCGGCCTCGGTCGGGATGCGCGAGCCGACGGGCCACTCCCCGGAGGTGATCTGGGCGCGCAGCTGCGCGATCACCTGGTCGGACAGCGGGGTGCGCCTCGGGGAGGACAGCGCCACGGGGACTCCTAGCGGCTACGGGGTGGGGTGGGCCCTGCGGGGATGTGGCCGGTGGATGAACGGTCGGCACATCATGCCAATTCCAAGGTGCATCAATTCATCCCATCATTCTATGATGGCGCCTATGCCACCCGCAGCAGACACCACCACCACCTCCCCACGAAGCGAGGCCCGGCCGCAGACCGAGCGGCCGCCCGCCCCCGCCAAGTACCTCGGCGTGCTGTTCGCCGTCGCGATCGCCGCCGCCGCCTTCAACCTGCGCCCCGTGGTCACCAGCCTCGGACCGCTGCTCAAGCAGGTCCGCGAGGACCTCGGGATGAACCCGACGCTCGCCGGGCTGCTCACCGCCGTCCCGTCGCTGTGCTTCGGGCTGTTCGGCTTCGCCGCGCCCGCCGCGGCCCGCCGGATCGGTCCGATCGCGGTGGTCACGGCGGGCATGGGCGCCATCACGGCGGGCGTGCTGGCCCGCTCCTTCGCCGGGGGCACCGCGGTGTTCCTGCTGCTCACCGCGCTCGCCCTGGCCGGGGTGGCGGTCTCCAACGTGCTGCTGCCGGTGGTGATCAAGCGGTACTTCCCGGACAAGGTCGGGCCGATGATCGGCCTCTACTCGATGGCGCTGTCCGCCGGCACCGCGCTGGCCGCGGCCGTCACCGTGCCGCTGACCAAGTCGCTGGGCGGCGACTGGCGCTACGGCCTGGGTGTCTGGGCCGCCCTGGGGGCGGTCGCCCTGGTGCTCTGGCTGTGGGTGCTGGCCGCCAAGCGGGAGCGCGGCGAGCGGGCCGGCGGCGCCGCGGCCCCCGTCCGGCTGCCGATCACCCGGAGCCGGACCGCCTGGGCACTGGCCGGGTACTTCGGCCTCCAGGCCACCGGCGCGTACGTGGTCATGGGCTGGATGTCGCAGATCTTCCAGGACGCCGGCATCGGCGAGGGCACCACCGGGGTGCTGCTCGCGGTCACCATGGTGATCGGCGTGCCGGTCTCCTTCGTGCTGCCCAACCTGGCCGCCCGGCGCGGTGACCAGCGGCTGTTCGTGGTCGTGCTGGCCTGCTGCGGCATCGCCGGGTACGCCGGTTTGGCGCTCGCCCCGGCCGGGGGCGCCTGGCTCTGGGCCGTCCTGCTGGGCCTGTCCAACTGCGCGTTCCCGCTGGTGCTGACCATGATCGGGCTGCGCGCCCGGACGGCCGGCGGGGTCGCGCAGCTCTCCGCCTTCGCCCAGGGCATCGGCTACCTGGTGTCCATCCCGGGCCCGATCCTGGTCGGCTGGCTCTACGGGGCCACCGGTCAGTGGTACTGGCCGCTGGGCTTCCTGGCCCTGCTGCTGGTGCCGCAGATGCTGCTCGGCCTGCGCGCCGCCCGGGCCCGGCACATCGAGGACGAGGCCGTCCTCCCGGCCGGGAAGGCCGAGCAGGTCAAGGCCTGACCGGGAAGGTCAAGGCCTGGCCAAGGCGGTGGGGCCCGTCGGGGACGGGCGTGTTCGGGGTGGGAGAATCCCGACATGCCCGTTCTCGACCCGAACCCCACCGACGGCCGCAAGCAGCTCGGCCGCATCGCCCTCCTCTTCGCCGGCATCGTGGTGCTGGTGGCGATCATCGCCACCGTCGCCGCCGCGATGGGCTGAGCCCGCCGCACCGCCCGTATCGCCGTCCGCACCGCTGGTCCGGGCGGCCTCACCACGGGCCGTACCGGCGCCGTACTCCCGGTGACGCCCCGGTGAACGGGGCATGATGGCACCCGCCGCCCCGGGGGGTGGCGGCAACCGGGAGCGTCGCGCCCGCGGGCCGCTTTTCTGCCAAGCTTGCTGGATATGAGCGCCGACACGCCCCGCAGGATCATCGTTCTCCGTCACGCCAAGGCCGACTGGCCGAACGGCGTGGACGACCACGAGCGGCCGCTGGCCGACCGGGGCCGCCACCAGGCCCCGGACGCCGGCCGCTGGCTGGTCGACTCCGGCATCAATCCCGACTTCGTGCTCTGCTCCACCGCCCTGCGCACCCGCGAGACCTGGAAGCTGGCGGCGCACGAGTTGCCCAAGCGGGCCCGCAAGACGGTGTACGAGGACCGGATCTACGAGGCCAGCCCGGGCGAGATCATCGCCGTCCTCCAGGAGACCCCGGAGGAGTACGCGGACGTGGTGCTGGTCGGCCACAACCCCGGCGTGCTGGGCCTGACCCAGGTGCTGGCGGGGGATGCGGGCGACCCGGACGCGCTGAACCGGCTGCGGCTGGGCGGCTTCCCGACGGCGGCGATCGCCGTGCTCAGCTTCAGCGGCTCCTGGAAGGGCGTCGAGCCGGGTGTGGCCGAGCTGGTCACGTACCACACGCCGCAGGACTGACCTCCGGGGCGACCGTCCCGGAACGTACGTGAGGGGCGCGCGGGTTGATCCGCGCGCCCCTCGTCTGCGTCAACAGCCCGGCCCAACAGCCCAGCGGCCCTACTCGACCTCGAGGCCGTCGGCCGCCTCGACCTCCTCGCGGGTGATCCCGAGCAGGTACAGCACGGTGTCGAGGAAGGGCACGTTCACCGCGGTGTCCGCGGCCTCGCGCACCACCGGCTTGGCGTTGAAGGCCACCCCGAGCCCGGCCGCGTTCAGCATGTCCAGGTCGTTGGCGCCGTCGCCGATCGCCACCGTCTGCGACAGCGGCACCTTCGCCTGCTCGGCGAACCGGGCCAGCCAGCGGGCCTTGCCCGCGCGGTCCACGATCTCGCCGACCACCCGGCCGGTGAACTTCCCGTCCACCACCTCCAGGGTGTTGGCCGCCGCGAAGTCCAGCCCCAGCTGCTCCACCAGGTGGTCGGTGACCTGGGTGAACCCGCCCGACACCACGGCGACCTGGAAGCCCAGCCGCTGGAGCGTACGGATCAGGGTGCGCGCCCCCGGCGTGAACCGGACCTCCGCGCGCACCTTCTCCGTCACCGAGGCGTCCAGCCCGGCCAGCAGCGCGACCCGGGCCCGCAGCGACTCGGCGAAGTCCAGCTCGCCGCGCATCGCCGCCGCCGTCACCCCGGCGACCTCCTCCTCGCAGCCCGCGTGGGCGGCGAACAGCTCGATCACCTCGTCCTGGATCAGGGTGGAGTCCACGTCCATCACCACCAGGCGCTTGGCCCGGCGCTCCAGTCCGGCGGCCACCACCGCGACGTCCACCCGCTGGGCGGCCGCCTCCTGGGCCAGTTCGGCCCGCAGCTCCTCGGTGGCCACGCCGGAGACGGCCAGTTCGACCGCCGTCACCGGGTACTTGGCGAGGCGGAAGACGCGGTCGATGTTGCCGCCGGCCGCGGTGATCCGCGAGGTCAGCGCGGACACGGCGGCGGCGGTCAGCGGGTGGCCGAGCACCGTCACGTGCGAACGGCCCTCGCGGCGCGGCCGGTTGTCGCCGATGCCGGAGAGGATCTCGGCCTGCAGCTTCTGCTCGTCCGCCCAGCGGTGCACGGTGGCCCGCAGGCCGCCCTCGGCGTCCCGGGCGTGCGGCGGGGTGACCAGGGCGCACAGCGTGATGCGCCCACGGGTGACGACCTGCTCGATGTCGATGACGTCGACGCCGAAGCCGGCCAGGGTGGCGAAGAGGCCGGCGGTGATGCCGGGGCGGTCCTTGCCGAACACCTTGACGAGCAGGGTGCGCTCGTCCGCGGTCCGGGGCTGGGCGGCGGGGAGGGGCTCAGCGGCCAGGGGCGATGCGTTCATGGTGGCTCCCACGCTACCCGTCGGCCGCCCCGCCGAGGGCACCCGTCCCACGTCGCGGGACACGCGGTCGCTTCGCATCCGGCCGACCGCCGCGGGTAGCAGCCTGGTCACAGTCACCCGGGGTGACTTTCACCCGCGGACGACGGACTGGAATGATTCCCCCCGTCAGTCAGAGGAACAGCGCACCCCCGGCCGGGGGCCAAATCGGGGGAACCGAGAGAGCGGGGCAGGCCAGCAGTGCCGCAACTCGTCATTGAGATCAACGGACAGCAGCGGACTCTAGAGCCCGGGCGGTCCTACACCATCGGACGCAACCCGCAGTCGGACTTCACGTTCGACGACGCCAGGGTGTCCTGGCAGCACGGGACCATCAGCTTCAACGGCAACGGTTGGCAGCTGGACGACCACGGCAGCACCAACGGCACCTACGTGGCCGGCGCCCGCACCATGCAGGCCCAGCTGTTCCCCGGTGCCGTGGTGAACCTGGGCAACCCGGAGAACGGCCCCCGACTCGCCTTCTCCGCGCCCGCCCACGCCGCCGCCCCGCAGCCCACCCCGGTGCACGAGGCCGTCACCAGCCGCAGCCCCGCCCCGGCGCCCCAGCAGCCCGGCCCGCAGCAGGCCTGGCCGGGCCAGGACCCGTACCAGCAGCAGCCGCCGCAGGCGCAGCAGGCCTGGCCGGGCCAGCAGCCCCCGCAGCAGTACGTGCCGCAGCAGCAGGCCCCGCAGGAGTTCCAGCCGCAGTTCCAGCCGCAGGACCAGCAGGCCCCGCAGCACGGCGGCTTCCCGCAGCAGCAGGGCTTCCCCGCCCCGCCGCAGCACGACGGCGGCCCCCAGCCGACGATGATCCGCAACCTGACGGCCGGCATGCGCACCGTCAGGATCGGCCGCGCGCTGGACAACGACATCGTGGTGTCCGACCTCCAGGTCTCCCGCCACCACGCCGAGCTGCGCCAACTGCCGGACGGCCGCTACGAGATCGTCGACCTCGGCAGCCACAACGGCATCTTCCTCAACGGCCAGCGGGTGCAGCGCCAGCTGATGGGCCCGCAGGACCGGCTGACCGTCGGCCACTCCGGCTTCCAGCTGGTCGGCGACCAGCTGCAGGAGTTCGTCGACAACGGCGCGGTCTCCTTCTCCGCCCGCCACCTGACCGTCGAGGTCGAGCACAAGGGCGGCAAGAAGATCCTGCTCAACGACGTCAGCTTCGGCGTCCCGGAGAAGTCCCTGGTGGCCGTCATCGGCCCGTCCGGCTCCGGCAAGTCGACCCTGCTGCGCGCCCTCACCGGCTACCGCCCGGCCGACCGCGGCGAGGTGCTGTACGACGGCCGCAACCTCTACAAGCAGTTCGCCGAACTCCGCTCCCGGATCGGCCTGGTGCCGCAGTCGGAGATCCTGCACCGCGAGCTCACCGTGCGGAAGGGCCTCAAGTACGCGGCCCAGCTGCGCTTCCCCGGCGACACCGAGGCCAGCGAGCGCAACGCCCGGATCGACGAGGTGCTGTACGAGCTGCGCCTGGACAAGCGCGCCGACAACAAGATCACCGCACTCTCCGGCGGTCAGCAGAAGCGCGTCTCGGTCGCCCTGGAGCTGCTCACCAAGCCCTCGCTGATCTTCCTGGACGAGCCCACCTCGGGCCTCGACCCGGGCATGGACCGCGAGGTCATGCAGATGCTGCGCGGCCTCGCCGACGACGGCCGCACGATCCTGGTCGTCACCCACTCGGTGGCCGAACTCGCGCTCTGCGACCGGCTGCTGGTGATGGCGCCGGGCGGTTCGGTGGCCTACTTCGGCCCGCCGGACGAGGCGCTGCACTTCTTCGGGTACGAGACCTGGGCGGACGTCTTCCAGGCCTTCGAGAACTACCCGGAGCACGACTGGGCCGGCCGCTACCGCGGTTCGGTGCACTACCAGCAGTACTCCGCCCCGACCGTCGAGGCGGGCGAGGTGCAGCACGTCCAGGTCGCCCAGGAGGCCATCAAGCCGCCCAAGCCGCAGAGCTGGGGCTCGCAGCTGTGGACCCTGATGCGCCGCTACATGTCGGTGCTCGCCTCGGACCGCGGCTTCCTGGCGCTGTCGGTGCTGCTGCCCGCGGTCATCGGCGCGGTCAGCGTGCTGATCCCCAACGAACCGGGGCTCGCGCCCAACCCGAAGACCCAGCTCCACCTCAACAACGGGGCCGCGACGATCCTGCTGATCCTGGCGATCGGCGCCTGCTTCTCCGGGGCGGCCAACTCCGTCCGAGAGTTGATCAAGGAACGGGCGATCTACGAACGGGAACGGGCCACCGGCCTGTCCCGGTCGGCGTACATGATGTCCAAGATCATCGTGCTGGGCGTCTTCTCGGTGATCCAGGGCGCGATCATCTCCGCCGTCGGCTTCCTGCCGCGCAAGCTCCCCGAGCACGGCCTGATCGTCAAGAACATCCCGATGATCGAGATGACCATCGGCATGATCCTGCTGAGCTTCGCCGCGATGATGTTCGGCCTGATGATCTCCGCGCTGGTGAAGACCGCCGAGAAGACCATGCCGCTGCTGGTCATGTTCGCCATCGTCCAGGTCGTCTTCACCGGCTGCCTCTTCCAGATCTTCGGCAAGCCCGGCCTGGAGCAGGTCGCCTGGCTGATGCCGGCCCGCTGGGGCACCGGCATGGTGTCCACCACGCTCGACCTGTCGCACCTGATGGGCCCCTGGAACAAGGACTTCCAGAACCCCAACTACGACCCGCTGTGGACCCACAGCGTCGCCCAGTGGTCGATCGACGCGGCCGTGCTGATCGTCATCTCGGTCGTGATCGGCGTGATCGTGACCCGGCTGCAGCGCCGGCACGAGCCGGAGGTCATGCAGAAGGGCTGACGGGCTCCGCCCGAGGGCGCTCTCCCCGTACGGGGGAGCGCCCTTCCGCGTTCCCGGCGGGCCCTCCGGGGCTGGGGTGCCGGGCCCTCCGGGACGGCGGTGCCGGGCCCACCGGGACGGCGGTGGCGGGCCCACCGGCCTAGGTCCCCGGACCTGCGTCCGGACCGGCCGGGGACCGACGCGGACGCCCCCGCGGCGGCGGTAGTTTGGCGGTATGCCCAGCCCGACCGGTGACCCCCGGACCCCCGCCGGCCCGCCCGCCGCCTGCGACCCGCTGGCCGGCATCGAAGCCGTCAGCCAGGCCCTGCTCGCGATGAGCCGCCACCTGGAGGTCCGCGAGGTGCTGCGCCGCATCACCGCCTCCGCCCGCGACCTGCTCGGGGCCGAGTACGCGGCCCTCGGCGTGCCCGACGACCACGGCGGCTTCGCCCAGTTCGTGGTCGACGGCGTCACCGACGAGCAGTGGCGGGCGATCGGCCCGCTGCCCCGCCAGCACGGCGTGCTCGCCGAACTGCTGCACGAGACCGGCCCCACCCGCCTCACCGACGTCCGCAAGGCCCCCGCCTTCGAGGGCTGGCCGGCCGCCCACCCCGAGATGGACGCCTTCCTCGGCATGCCGGTCCTCGACACCGAGGCCGCCGAGGACGAACCGCGGGTGATGGGCGTCATCTTCCTCGCCAACAAGCGCGGCGGCGGCCTGTTCACCGACCACGACGAGGAACTGCTGCGGATCCTAGCCGCCCACGCCGCCCTCGCCCTCTCCAACGCCCGGCTGTACGAACGCAGTCGGGAACTCACCCTGGCCGGCGAGCGCGCCCGGATCGCCCACGACCTGCACGACGCCGTCTCGCAGAAGCTCTTCTCGCTGCGCCTGACCGCCAAGGCCGCCGCCAAGCTCGTCGACCGCGACCCGGCCCGGGCCCGCGCCGAACTCGAGGAGGTCGCCCGGCTCGCCGCCGAGGCCGCCGACGAACTGCGCGCCGTGGTGGTCGAACTGCGCCCCGCCGCCCTGGAGGAGGACGGGCTGAGCGCCACCCTCGCCTCCCAGGTGCAGGTCCTCGACCGCGCCCACACCGCCGACCTCGCCTTCGCCGCCGACGGCGTCCGCGCCCTGCCGCCCGCCCAGGAGGCCGCGCTGCTGCGGGTCGCCCAGGAGGCGCTGCACAACGCGCTGCGCCACTCCGGCGCAGGACGGGTCACCGTCACCCTGGCCGGCACCCCCGCCCGCGGCGCCGTGCTGCGGGTGCGCGACGACGGCCGGGGCTTCGACCCCGAGTCCGTCCGCCGGGCCGGCCGCCACCTCGGCCTGGCCTCGATGCGCGACCGCGCGGCCGCAGTCGGCGGCACGCTCACCCTGGAGTCCGCCCCCGGCAAGGGGACGCTCGTCGAGATGGAGGTCCCCGGTGCCTGAGAACACGCCGTCGATCCGCGTCCTGCTGGTCGACGACCACCAGGTGGTCCGCCGCGGACTGCGCACCTTCCTGGAGGTCCAGGACGACATCGAGGTGGTCGGGGAGGCCGCCGACGGGGCCGAGGGCGTCGACCGCGCCCGCGAACTGGACCCGGACGTCGTCCTGATGGACCTCAAGATGCCCGGCGTCGACGGCATCGAGGCGCTGCGCACCCTCAAGGACGGGGGCAGCCGGGCCCGGATCCTGATCGTCACCAGCTTCACCGAGCACCGCACCATGGTCCCCGCGCTGCGGGCCGGCGCCGCCGGGTACGTCTACAAGGACGTGGACCCGGAGGCGCTGGCCGGGGCGATCCGCTCGGTGCACGCCGGCCACGTGCTGCTCCAGCCCGAACTGGCCGAGGCGCTGCTCGCCGACGACGGCCCGCGCGCCCCGCAGGGCCGCGGCGGCACCCTGACCGAGCGCGAGCGCGAGGTGCTCGGCCACATCGCCGACGGCCGTTCCAACCGGGAGATCGCCCGCAGCCTGCACCTGTCGGAGAAGACGGTGAAGACCCACGTCTCCAACATCCTGATGAAGCTGGACCTCGCCGACCGCACCCAGGCCGCGCTGTGGGCCGTCCGCAACGGCGAGGCCCGCGCGTAGTACTCCTAGCGCTCCTAGCGCTCCTCGCGCTCGTCCACCAGGGCGTTGTAGGCGGCCACCTGGGCCCGCCGGGCGGTGCGCCGCAGGGGGGCCAGCACCGACTGCCGGGCGGCCATCTCGGAGGCGCTCACGGCCGCGCCGTGGCCGCCCGAGGCGATCGCGAGCAGGGCGGACACCTGCCGGGCCGACTCCAGCACCCGGACGGCGCGCGGCGGGTAGCCGGGGGCCAGCAGCTCGGCGTGGCCGCGCCGGCGGTACGCCTCCAGGGCGCGCAGCGCCTCCGGGCCGGCACCGGCCACGTCCAGCCGGGTCAGCAGCAGGGTCGCCTCGCGCAGCCCGTCCGCCAGCTCGCGCTCGGCCTCGTGCAGTGAGGGCACGTCGGCCGGCGGGGCGTCCTCGACCTCGGCGCAGCGCCACAGCACGGTGGCCGAGCGGTCGCCCTCCGGGCCGAACACCGTGATCTCCGGCACCAGCCCGAGCGGCACCCCCACCGCGAGCACGGCCTCGCCCGCGTCCATGGCCCGCTGGTTGAAGGCCGCCGGCCCGGTCAGTCCGAGCGGGTGCCCGGCCGAGGGCAGCGCCAGCCGCAGCCCCTTCACACCCAGCACCCGCAGCCGCCCCAGCGCCCAGGTCAGCCCGTGCTGCTCGCCCGGCGCGTCCCCGGGCAGTCCGATCACCCGGTGGCCCTCGTCGGCGCCGAGCACGGCCGCGGCGGCGTTGTCCGGCGGCACCAGGCCGGTCAGCAGGGCGTTGCCCCAGGCGGTCAGCCGCCCCGAACGGGGCTCTTCGTACGGATTGTCGGCAGGAGTCGCGAGCATCCGGCCAGCCTACGGAATCGGCGGTCATCCGCGTGGCGTAGGTTTGCCCATGCGCGTGCGGCGCACCCACCCCGTGCCCACCGGCTGCCGGAGTGGCCCGCCGCCCGCACCGACGGCCGACATTGATGTATTTGGGGAAGGCGTAGGCATGAGCGACGTGCTGGAGCTGGTGGACGTATCCGTGGTCCGGGAGGGGCGCGCGCTGGTCGACCAGGTCTCGTGGTCCATCTCCGAGGGTGAGCGCTGGGTCATCCTGGGCCCGAACGGCGCGGGCAAGACCACCCTGCTGCAGATCGCCTCCTCGTACCTCTTCCCGACCTCGGGCAAGGTCTCGGTGCTGGGCGAGAAGCTGGGCGAGATCGACGTCTTCGAACTGCGCTCCCGGATCGGCCTGGCCGGCGCCTCGATGTTCGACAAGCTGCCGGCCGAGCAGACCGTGCTGCAGACCGTGCTCACCGCCGCCTACGGCATGACGGTCAGCTGGCAGGAGTCCTACGAGCAGTCCGACGAGGGCCGTGCCCTCGCGCTGCTCGACCGGATGGGCATGACCAACCTGACCGGCCGCAAGTTCGGCACCCTCTCCGAGGGCGAGCGCAAGCGCACCCTGATCGCCCGCGCCCTGATGACCGACCCCGAGCTGCTGCTGCTCGACGAGCCGGCGGCCGGCCTGGACCTCGGCGGCCGGGAGGACCTGGTCCGCCGGCTCGGCGCGCTGGCCCAGGACGAGTTCGCGCCGGCTATGGCGATGGTCACCCACCACGTCGAGGAGATCGCCCCCGGCTTCACCCACGTGCTGATGATCCGCCAGGGCAAGGTGCTCACGGCCGGCCCGATCGACACCGAGCTGACCGCCCGCAACCTCTCCAAGTGCTTCGGCCTGCCGCTCACCCTGGAGCGCCACGGCGACCGCTGGTCGGCGCAGGGACTGCCGCTGGGCTGACCCCGGGTCTGTCCACTTCGGGCCTGTCGGAACCGGTCGCACGTGCGACCGGTTTCCGCCCCTCGACCTGCGGGAACTGTCCGCCTCGAAGGCCCTTCCCTCCCTAGGATGGTCGTGTGGACAGTTGGACCTGGTGGCTCCTGGCCGCCGCAGCGCTCGGCATACCGCTGGTGCTCACCGCGATGCCGGAGTTCGCCATGTTCGCGATCGGCGCGCTGGTGGCCTCCGGCGCGGCCGGACTGGGCGCGGGGGTGGTCCTCCAGGCCGTGACCTTCCTGGTGGTCTCGGTCGCGCTGGTGGCCTTCGTGCGTCCGATCGCCTACCGGCAGCTCCAGAAGGGCCCGCAGGTCAAGATGGGCATCGAGGCGCTCCAGGGCGCCACCGCGGTCGTCGCGGAAACCGTCGACGGGGAGGGCGGTCGGATCAAGCTCAACGGTGAGATCTGGTCGGCCCGCGCGCTCCACCCGGACCAGGTCTACCAGCCCGGGCAGCAGGTCGACGTCGTCGAAATCCAGGGCGCGACCGCCCTGGTCGTCTAGGGGAGAGTCCGTGGAACCCGTCCTTATCGTTTTGGTCGTCCTGGTCGTGGTGGCCTTCATCGCGCTGATCAAGACGATCCAGGTCATCCCGCAGGCCAGCGCCGCGATCGTGGAGCGCTTCGGCCGCTACACCCGGACGCTCAACGCAGGGCTGAACATCGTCGTGCCGTTCATCGACCGGGTCCGCAACCGGATCGACCTGCGCGAGCAGGTCGTGCCGTTCCCGCCGCAGCCGGTGATCACCCAGGACAACCTGGTGGTCAACATCGACACCGTCATCTACTACCAGGTCACCGACCCCCGGGCCGCCACCTACGAGGTCGCCAGCTACATCCAGGCCATCGAGCAGCTGACCGTCACCACGCTGCGCAACATCATCGGCTCGATGGACCTGGAGTCCACCCTGACCTCGCGTGAGGTCATCAACGCCGGTCTGCGCGGGGTGCTGGACGAGGCCACCGGCAAGTGGGGCATCCGGGTCAACCGCGTCGAGCTCAAGGCGATCGAGCCGCCGACCTCCATCCAGGACTCGATGGAGAAGCAGATGCGCGCCGACCGTGACAAGCGCGCCGCGATCCTCACCGCCGAGGGCCAGCGCCAGGCGCAGATCCTCAAGGCCGAGGGTGAGAAGCAGGCGGACGTGCTCCGGGCCGAGGGTGAGGCGCAGGCCGCGGTGCTGCGCGCCGACGGTGAG
Source organism: Kitasatospora sp. NPDC058162 (assembly GCF_042884005.1). NCBI lineage: Bacteria > Bacillati > Actinomycetota > Actinomycetes > Kitasatosporales > Streptomycetaceae > Kitasatospora > Kitasatospora sp. NPDC058162. The sequence continues at coordinate 6,567 of NZ_JBHVUS010000043.1, read as the reverse complement.
GCGGCCGCGATCCGGACGGTCTTCGAGGCCATCCACGACGGCGACGCCGACCAGAAGCTGCTCGCCTACCAGTACCTGCAGACCCTGCCCGAGCTGGCCAAGGGCGACTCCAACAAGCTCTGGATCATCCCCAGCGAGGTCGGCGACGCGCTCAAGGGCCTCGGCGGCGCCTTCGGCGGCCTGACCGGCAACGGCGGCGGCATGAACGGCGGCGCGGTGGCGGCGCCCAGCGTCCCGCAGGCGCCCCCGGCGGCCACCCAGGTGCCGCTCGACCCGGCGGCCGGGCCGCGGCCGGTGGACGTCGAGAAGGGCGCCGCCCGCCCCCGGGTGGACCCGGCGCGGGAGTACCGCAAGATCGACCCGGAGTGATCGGACGAGTTCTCCGGTCGGGGGCCCGCTGCCTGGTGGTGGCGGGCCCCCGGCGTTTTCCCGGGTCCTCGGCGGTGCGGCGCTTCGACGGTGGGGCGGTGTGGCGTACGTCCCGAATCGTGGGCAGGCCTGGTCCGGCCGGTGCGCGGTCCGGCATGATCACGTCGAACAGGACCACGAGGAGAGGTGACCCATGACGCTCTGGGAGGCGATCGCCGTCCTGGTGGCCGGCGTCGGTGCCGGGATGATCAACGTCATCGTCGGCTCCGGGACCCTGATCACCTTCCCGGTGCTGCTCGCCGTCGGCATCCCGCCGGTGACCGCCAACGTGTCCAACTCCTTCGGCCTGGTGCCCGGTTCGCTCAGCGGCGTGTTCGGCTACCGCCGGGAACTGGTCGGCCAGGGCCGCCGGCTGCGCCGCTTGGGCACCGCCTCGCTGCTCGGCGGGCTGCTCGGCGCGCTGCTGCTGATCGAGCTGCCCAAGGGCGCCTTCGACGCGATCGTCCCGGCGCTGATCCTGCTCGCCCTCGTCCTGGTGGTGGTCCAGCCCCGGGTGGCCAAGGCCGTCGCGGCCCGGCGCCGCGCCGACGGCGATCCGGACGGCGGCCCGGTGCTGCTGGCCGGGGTGTTCCTCACCGGCATCTACGGCGGCTACTTCGGCGCCGCGCAGGGCGTCCTGCTGATGGCGCTGATGGGCATGCTGCTCCAGGAGGAGCTGCAGCGGATCAACGCGGTGAAGAACTCACTGGCGCTGATCGTCAACGGGGTCGCCGCGCTGTTCTTCCTGTTCACCTCGACGGTGAACTGGACGGCCGCCGGGCTGATCGCGGCGGGCTCGCTGGTCGGCGGCCTGATCGGCGCCAAGGTCGGCCGCCGCCTCCCGCCGGCCGCGCTGCGCGGGGTCATCGTGGTGGTCGGGCTCGCGGCCGTCACCAAGCTGCTGCTGAGCTGAATTGACCGGGCGTCGGACGGCTGTGGGATCGTACGTCGGACCGACTGACCGTACGTGAATCGGAGAAGTGTGCCATGGCCCTGGAGATGCGCGAGATCTGCGAGCGCTGTGAGGTGTCGCTGACCGCCGACGGCCCCGCCTCGATATGTTCCTACGAGTGCACCTTCTGCGCCGACTGCACCGAGGCCATGGCCGCCGACTGTCCCAACTGCGGCGGCGAACTGGTGGTCCGTCCGCGCCGGAAGGCCGCCTGACCGGCGAGCGGCCGGTCGCTGACCGGCACCCGACCGACGACCCCCGGAGCGCACCGATGAGCAACAGGGCACGACTGAGCGAGGACGAGATCGGCGCGGCCCTGACCGCCGTGCCGCTGTGGAGCCGGGAAGGCGACAGCATCGTCCGCAGCGCCGACGCCCCCGACTTCCCGGCCGCGATCCGGGTGGTCGTCGCCGTCGCCGAACAGGCCGAGGCGCTGGACCACCACCCCGACATCGACATCCGCTGGCGCACCGTGCGCTTCGTGCTCTCCACCCACAGCGCCGGCGGGCTCACCGGCCTGGACTTCACCCTCGCCGCCCGCATCGACGACGCCCTGCGCGCCGAGTCCGCGGCCTGAGGCCCGACCCCGCCCCCGCCGAGGGCCCGGGCGGCCCGCCGGGGCGGGCGTGAGATGCTGACTGCCGCGATCGGCAGGCAGCGGGGGCAGGGAGGGACGGAACGGTGGCTCAGGAGCCCTTCGGAGACCCCCACGCCCAGCAGCAGCCGTGGTACCCCGACGGCCCGCAGCAGGGCTGGCCGGGGTACCACGACCCGCAGCAGCCGACGGCCCAGTGGCAGCAGCCGGACCCGCACGGGCCGTGGCAGCAGGCGCCGCAGTACGACCAGCAGCAGTACGACCAGCAGCCGTACGGGCAGCAGGGCGGGTACGGGCAGCCCGCGTACGACCCGTCGGCGTACGGGCAGCAGGGCGGCTACGGGCAGACCGGGTACGTCGAGGGCGGCTACGCCCAGGGGCAGGAGCCGTACCAGCCGTACCAGCAGCCGTATCCGGAGTACCCGGACCACGGGCAGCAGCCGTACGCCCCTGCGGCGGCGCAGGTGCAGGGGCAGGCGCAGGTACAGCCCGCGGACGACGGGCTGTACGTCCCGGCGGGGGCGGAGTACTCGGCCGACGGCTACGTGCAGTTGGAGGAGCCCGCCGCGGAGTCGGCGACCGCCGTCGAGGAGAGCGGTGACCGGGCCGGCGAGGCCGCCGAGCGCGGCGAGTCCGCCGGGCCCGCCGCGCGCTCGCGGGCGGCTCGGCGCGGTGACGGCGGTTCCTCCGTCCCCTCTTCCGCCTCGCTGGTGGACAAGGTCCGGTCGGCCGTCCTGACCGGCGAGCACGTCCCCAGTCGGCGGGCCCTGCTGGTGCGGGCCGGTGCCGGGGTGGCCGCGCTCGGGGTGCTGATAACCGCCGCGCTGACGGTCGGCGCCGAGGGCGGCGGCAGTGCGGCCGCGACCAGTGGTGGCGAGCCCGGGTTCACGGTGGCGCACACCAAGGCCTGGTCCGCGCAGCCCGTCGCCGCCGCGCAGCCCGCCGGCGACGACACCCTGGTCGGCAGCTGGCTGCTGGCCGACGCGGTGGTCCGCGCCGACGGCTCCGGCGTGCACGCCTACGACCGGACGGCGGGCAAGCCGACCTGGTCGGTCGAGCCCCCGGCGGCCGGGGCCGTCCCGTGCGGGCTGTCGGCCGGCGTGAACCAGGCCGGGCTGGGCGCGGCCCTGTTCCGGCCGCAGGCGGACCCGAAGAGCCCCTGCACCCTGGTCGCCGCCGTGGACACCAAGACCGGCAAGACCGCCTGGACCAAGACCCTCTCGGACGTCAAGGACGCCTACTCGGCGCGGATCGGCGTCACCGAGGACATGGTGGTCGCGGTCGGCGACGACCGGGCGGTGGCCTGGGCGGCGGCCGACGGGAAGGACGTCTGGCAGTACACCGGCCAGGGCAAGTTCTGCACCCTGTCCGGGGGCGTCACCGGCAAGACCGTGCTGATCGCCTCCACCTGCGCCGACTCCACGCCCGCCGACCAGGCCGTCTCGCTGAACGCGGCGGACGGCAAGGTCGGCTGGTGGCGGGGCCTGAACAACCAGCCGAAGACGGTCACCGTGCTCTCCGCCGAGCCCGCCGTGGTGCTCACCACCGGCGCGAAGCCGGAGGAGGACCGGGTGTTCGCCTGGGGAGCCGCCGGCGACCCGGCCGCGGAGATCCCGGTGGTCACCGACGGCGGCCGGCTGGCCGTCACCCACGGAACGTTCTCGGCCACCCCCGAGGTCTTCTTCGAGGGCCGCACGATGGTCGCCGCGATGACCCCGACGAGCCCCGGCGGGCCGGTGTCCGCGGTCGGCTACGACCTGGACACCGGCAAGCAGCGCTGGAAGGCGCCCACCGCCGCCAAGGGCACCGCCCGGGCCGTCGGCATCGACGGCGGCTCGCTGGTGCTGGCCGCGGACGAGCGCCGCGACCAGCCCGCCCGCCTCGGCCGCTTCCCGCTGGCGGGCGGCCAGGAGGCGGTCGGCGGCAACTTCCCGCCCGGCACCGGCTCGTTGCTGCTCTCCGGGCGGGTGCTGATCGGCGGCGGACAGGTGGTCGTGGTGCCCGAGCACGCCGCCAACTACGGCACGGCGGCGGGCTACCAGGCGAAGGGCTGAGCCCGCCCCGGCCGCGCCCCCGCCCCGCCCTCGGCGCGGCTAGGCCGCCGTGACGGGCTGCCCCGGTACGGCCGGCAGCCAGTCGGCGAGCTCCCGGGCCTCCGAGACGCGCAGGCCGAGCGCCAGCATCAGGGTGGCCTGCGGCGTCGGCACGAACGGGCGCCGCAGCAGCTTCATCCCGGCCTGCTCGGGCGTCCGGTCCGCCTTGCGCTGGTTGTCCTCCGCGCACGCGGCCACGGTGTTCATCCAGCTGTCCTCACCACCGCGCGACCTCGGGTGCAGGTGGTCCACCGTGGTGGCCCGGCGCCCGCAGTACGCGCACAGGTGCTGGTCACGGGCCAGGACCCCCCGCCGCGACCACGGGGCCTGTTGTCGGAACGGCACCCGCACGTACCTCTGCAGTCTGATCACCCGGGGCACCGGAACGGCCACGCCCGTCCCCCGGATCGAGCGCAGCGGATGCGCCTGCTCCACCACCGCCTTGTCCTGGAGCACCAGGACGACGGCGCGCTGAAGCGACACCGTCGTCAGGGGCTCGTAGCTCGCGTTCAGAACCAGCGTGTTGCGCACTCGGCACACCCTTCCCACGGGCGTGCCACGGCGGCACGACCGTCTCCACACACGTCACTGCCGCCGCGCGGCGGTGAAACCACTCTGAATGGGCCCACAGCCGACTAACAACGGAATTTCCGGTATCGGGGAGGAACCCGGGGGAGGGCCACCGGCGAACGGACCCGGGGCCTCGGGGAAAACTCGCTGGCCGGAACCGCGTAGGCTCTATCAGGCTGGAGTTGTACCGACCCGGGGCCCGACCGAACCGAACCGGGCCGACAGCGGGCGGACGCCCGATCGAAGGAGAAGCGTGACCGTGACGGACATCGTCGACGAGCTGCGGTGGCGTGGGCTGATCGCCCTGTCCACCGACGAGGACGCACTGCGCAAGGCGTTCGCGGACGGCCCGGTCACGTTCTATTGCGGCTTCGACCCGACGGCCCCCAGCCTGCACCTCGGCAACCTGGTGCAGATCCTCACCATGCGCCGCATCCAGCAGGCGGGGAACCTCCCGCTCGGCCTGGTCGGCGGCGCCACCGGCCTGATCGGCGACCCGAAGCCCACCGCCGAGCGGGTACTCAACGACCCCGAGACGGTGGCCGCCTGGGTCGACCGCCTGCGCGGCCAGATCTCGCGCTTCCTCGACTTCGACGGCCCGTACGCGGCGCGCATGGTCAACAACCTGGACTGGACCTCCGGGATGTCGGCGATCAGCCTGCTGCGCGACGTCGGCAAGTACTTCCGCGTCAACAACATGATCGCCAAGGAGGCCGTCGCCCGACGGCTCAACTCCGACGCGGGCATCAGCTACACCGAGTTCAGCTACCAGATCCTCCAGGGCATGGACTACCTGGAGCTGAACCGCCGCTACGGCTGCACCCTGCAGACCGGCGGCAGCGACCAGTGGGGCAACCTCACCGCCGGCACGGACCTGATCCGCAAGGCCGACGCGAAGTCCGTGCACGCGCTGGCCACGCCGCTGATCGTCAAGGCCGACGGCACCAAGTTCGGCAAGACCGAGTCCGGCACGGTCTGGCTCGACCCCGAGCTGACCACCCCGTACGCCTTCTACCAGTTCTGGCTGAACGCGGACGACCGAGACGTCTCCAACTTCCTGCGGATCTTCAGCTTCCGCTCGAAGGAGGAGATCGAGGAGCTGGAGCGCGAGACCACCGAGCGCCCCGCCGCCCGCCTCGCCCAGCGCGCCCTGGCCGAGGAGCTCACCACGCTGGTGCACGGCGCCGACCAGTACGAGCGCGCGGTCGCCGCGTCCAAGGCCCTGTTCGGGCAGGGCGACCTGGCCGACCTGGAGGCCCCGACCCTGGCCGCGGCCCTGGCCGAGGTCCCGAAGGCCGAGGTCACCGAGCTCCAGCCGATCGTCGACCTGCTGGTCGCCGTCGGCCTGGCGCCGAGCCGCTCGGCCGCCCGTCGGACGGTCAAGGAGGGCGGCGCCTACCTCAACAACGTCAAGGTGACGGATGAGGAGGCAGTGCCGGCCGAGGCCGACCTGCTGCACGGCCGCTGGCTCGTGCTGCGCCGCGGCAAGCGCAACCTGGCGGCGGCGGAGCTGGTGTCGGCGTCGGCGTGACCGAAAACCGATGCCGCTGAGCTGCGGCTTCGACTAACGAGGGCGGGATCCAGCCGGATCCCGCCCTCTACGTTTGACGATGTCCTCCAGGTGGCCTAGTGTTGAACGAGTCGCTGGAGCGGCCACCCCACTCAGCAAGACCCACTCTCAAACTTCGAAGCCCATTCAGTTGGGTTCGTCGGCGTATTCGTCGGCAGGGTGTGGGCGTGAATTTCGAGTAACTCTTGAAATGCGCTAAAGTGGTGGTCGTCGCGAAAAGTGGCCCGACCAGTTCGGAAAATCGGATGAATGAAACTCCGGAAAACGGAGCGGAAAACATCTGATAAGCTTGAAACACGAAAGAACGAAGCGCCCGGAGGGCCCGCTGGAAGGCGGTCCGAAGGAAGCGTCCGTTCCTTGAGAACTCAACAGCGTGCCA
>NZ_JBHVUS010000042.1:0-79097 GCF_042884005.1 Kitasatospora sp. NPDC058162 | reverse complement strand
CCTCATCGAGGGGGGTTGAGACCGTTGGCGGTCTGAAAATCACCCGTCACGCCCCTCTCCGCACCCACCCCCTCCACCGCCCCCTCCCGCAGCGCATCCCTCTCGCCTGGGTCAGGGAGGGGAGGGGGGTGGTGGGGGTGGGTGGGTTGGTGGGCTGGGGGGTTTGCCCGTGCGGCCTTGGTGATGTGCCGGTTTGGTGACTGGGGGGTCGCGGGTGGGTCGCGGTCGGGGGGTGGGGGTGCCGGGGGTGGGAGGGGTGGTGGGAAGGTGGCGGGGTGGATCGGGGGAAGGCGGGGTCGGTAGTGGGTAGGCGGCTGGTGGGCACGGCGGTGGCCGGGGTGTTGGTGCTCGGGGGCGGGGTGGCGGTGGCTGGTCCGGCGGCGGCGGTGGGGCGTCCGGGGGTGTCGGCGGGGGCGAGTGGGCCGGCGGTGGTGCGGACGGCGCCGGTGCGGACCGGGTTGAGGGCGCACCAGATCACCGACCAGTCCGCGCACTCCGTTTCGCGGCACAAGCGGAAGGTGCGGCGCAGTGTGGCCGGGCGGGTGCTTGATGCGGTGTTCGGGTGGGTGGCTGTGACGGTGGTTCTGGTTCTGGTTCTGGTGGTGTTGTTGGTGTTCGCGGTCAGGCGTCGGCGGCAGGCGGGTTGAGGGCTCGTAGGGCGGCGTCGACCAGGCGGTCGGCGTGCTCGTGGGTGAGCGGGCCGAGCTGGTGCATCCAGCGGTAGTACAGCGGGCCGTAGAGGAGCTCGACGGCGAAGTCGAGGTCGGTGTCCGGGGGGAGGGCGCCGGCGGTGCGGGCGCTGCGCAGCCGGTCGCGGGTGACGTCCAGCAGCGGGTCGAGCAGCCGGGTGCGGTACTCGGCCTGGACGGCCGGGTCGTTGAGGACCTCGGCGCTGAGGGCGCGGTAGGTGCGGTCGAGCGCGGGGTCGGCGAGGTCGTCGGTGCTGCCCCGTAGGACGAGCTTGAGGTCGGCGGCGAGGTCGCCGGTGTCGGGGAGGGCGAAGTGGCCCGCGTGCCCGTTGACGTTGAGGAAGGCGTCGAAGACGACCGCGCCCTTGGAGGGCCACCAGCGGTAGATGGTCTGTTTGCCGACGCCGGCCCGGGCGGCGATCGCCTCGATGGTGAGCTTGCCGAAGCCGACCTCGGAGACGAGCTCGTAGGCGGCGGTGAGGACGGCGGAGCGCGAGCGTTCGTTGCGTCGGGCGGGGTCGGGGGCGGTTCTGGGGGCCATGCCGGAAATTCTATGCGCGGAGGCGCGACGAGACGTATCGTCTTGTCGTGATGGATGGCGAGACGATCCGTCTCGTCTTGTTTTCTTGGAGGTGTGCATGACCCGCCGCGCTCACGTACTGATGGTCTCGATCCCGGCTCACGGGCACGTCAATCCCAGCCTGGCCGTGGTCGCCGAGCTGGTCGCCCGGGGGCACCGGGTCAGTTACGTCAACGGCGCTTCCTTCCGGGAGACCGTCGAGTCCACCGGCGCCGCCTTCGTCCCGTACGAGTCGGCGCTGCGGTTCGCCGAGGACCCGGCCAGCTGGCCGGCGGACCCGGTGGGGCTCCAGGAGCTGTTCCTGGACGACGCGCTGGCGATGTGGCCCGTCCTGCTGGAGCACTTCGGCGAGGCCGGGGACCGCCCGGACCTGGTGCTCTGCGACATCGCGGGCTACGCCGGTCGGGCGCTCGGCGAGCGGCTGGGCGTGCCGGTGGTGCAGTTGTCGCCCACCTACGTCGGCTGGGAGGGCTTCGAGGAGGACTTCCCGGAGATCTTCGAGGCGGTCCGCTCGGCGCCCGGCGGTCCCGAGCACTACCGCCGGTTCGCCGAGTGGCTGGCCGGGGCCGGGGCGGTGCAGCGGGATGTCGACGCCTTCAAGGCCCGCCCGGAGCGGGCGATCGCGCTGATCCCGCGCGCCATGCAGCCCAACGCGGACCGGGTGGACGAGCGGCGGGTGAGCTTTGTCGGGCCCTGCTTCGGTGACCGTGCCCACCAGGGTGAGTGGCGGCGCCCGGCGGGCGCCGAGAAGGTGCTGCTGGTCTCGCTGGGTTCGGCTTACACCGACCAGCCCGCGTTCTACCGGGCGTGTGTCGAGGCCTTCGGCGACCTGCCGGGCTGGCACACCGTGCTGCAGGTCGGCCGGCACACCGACCTGGCGGAGTTGGGGGAGGTGCCGGACACGGTGGAGGTGCACCGGTGGGTGCCGCAGCTGTCGGTGCTCGCCCAGGCGGACGCCTTCGTCACCCATGCGGGGATGGGCGGCTCCAGTGAGGGGTTGTTCCACGCCGTGCCGATGATCGCGGTGCCGCAGGCCGTTGATCAGTTCGCCAATGCGGATGCGTTGGTGGGGCTCGGTGTTGCTCGTCGGGTGGATGCGGGGGCGGCTACGGCGGAGGCGTTGCGGGGGGCGTTGTTGGAGTTGGTCGGGGATGTGGGGGTGGGTGAACGGCTGGCGGGGCTGGCTGCTGCGGGTCGGGCGGAGGGTGGCACCGTGCGGGCGGCGGACCTGATCGAGGCGGAGGTGAGGGGGTAGGGCGCGGGGGGTCGTGACCCCTGGGGTGCGGTCGGGATCCGGACGGCGGAGAATCCGGATGGCGAGCAGCTGTTGTCATATCTTCATTCACCTGGTGTGATTGTGTATATGGATATGCACAGTGCTGTGGCCCCCGACGCTCCGCTGGTCCAGGTCGGCAAGGCCGACGTCAGTGCGGAGGACGTACTGGCCGTCGCCCGGGGCAACGCCCGGGTCGAGATCGGCCCCGACGCGCTCGCCGAGATGGCGGCCGCCCGCGCCCGGATCGACGCCCTCGCGGCCGAACCGCGCCCCGTCTACGGTGTGTCGACCGGCTTCGGCGCCCTCGCCGTCCGGCACATCAGCCCCGAGCTGCGCGCCCAGCTGCAGCGCTCGCTGGTGCGCTCGCACGCCGCGGGCATGGGCCCCGTCGTCGAGCGCGAGGTGGTCCGGGCGCTGGTGTTCCTGCGGATGAAGACGCTGGCCTCCGGCCGTACCGGGGTCCGTCCGCTGGTCGCCCAGACCATGGCCGCCCTGCTCAACGCGGGCATCACCCCGGTCGTGCGGGAGTTCGGCTCGCTCGGCTGCTCCGGCGACCTCGCGCCGCTGTCGCACTGCGCCCTGGTGCTGATGGGCGAGGGCGTGGCCACCGGCCCGGACGGCGTGGAGAAGCCCGCCGCCGAACTGCTGGCCGCCGCCGGGATCGAGCCGGTCGAGCTGCTGGAGAAGGAGGGCCTGGCCCTCATCAACGGCACCGACGGCATGCTCGGCATGCTGGTGATGGCCATCGCCGACCTCCAGCGGCTGTTCACCACCGCCGACATCACCGCCGCGATGACCCTGGAGGCGCTGCTCGGCACCGACAAGGTGCTCGCCCCCGAGCTGCACGCCCCGATCCGCCCGCACCCGGGCCAGGCGCTCAGCGCCGCCAACATGCTCGCCGTGCTCAAGGACTCCGGCCTCACCGGCCACCACCAGGACGACGCGCCGCGGGTCCAGGACGCCTACTCGATCCGCTGCGCCCCGCAGGTCGCCGGGGCCGGCCGGGACACCCTGGCGCACGCCCAGCTGGTCGCCTCGCGCGAGCTCGCCGCCTCGGTCGACAACCCGGTGGTGCTGCCGGACGGCCGGGTGGAGTCCAACGGCAACTTCCACGGCGCGCCGGTCGCCTACGTGCTGGACTTCCTCGCCATCGCCGCCGCCGACCTCGGCTCGATCTCCGAGCGCCGCACCGACCGGCTGCTCGACAAGGCCCGCTCGCACGGCCTGCCGGCCTTCCTGGCCGACGACCCGGGCGTGGACTCCGGCCTGATGATCGCCCAGTACACCCAGGCGGCGCTGGTCAGCGAGAACAAGCGGCTCGCCGTCCCGGCCTCCGTCGACTCGATCCCGTCCTCCGCGATGCAGGAGGACCACGTGTCGATGGGCTGGTCGGCCGCCCGCAAGCTGCGCCAGGCCGTCGACAACCTCGGCCGGATCCTCGCCGTCGAGCTGACCGCCTCGGCCCGCGCGCTGGAGATCCGTCAGCAGGCCGACTCGGCCGGCCGGATCGCCCCGGCCACCGCGGCCGCGATGGCCGCCGCCCGCGAGGCGGGGGTCGGCGGCGCGGGCCGGGACCGCTTCCTCTCGCCGGACCTGGAGGCCGCCGCCGCGCTGGTCGCCTCCGGGGACCTGGTGCGGGCGGTGGAGCGGGTCACCGGGCCGCTGGCCTGAGGTGGTGGCGGTGCGGGACGGCCGGGGCTCAGTCCCAGTCGTCCCGCGACCGGCGGTCGTTCCGCTCGTCGCGGTCGCGGCGGTTGCCCAGGGCAGCGGCGAAGTTGACCCCGACGATGCCCGCCCAGCAGGCCAGCAGGCCGAAGAAGCCGCCGCCGGTGGGGTTGCTCGCGATCGCGGTCAGCGGGATGCCCAGGGCCAGCGAGACCACCGCCAGCTTGTTGCCGGACCGGCCGGGGGCCCAGCCGCGGTGGGGGCGGCCGTGGTGCCGGTCCCGGTGGTGGGACGGCTCGTAGTCGTCCAGCCGCGCGGCCACCGAGCGCTCCACCCGGGCGTCCAGGCGCGCGTCGAGGCGCTTCATGAAGGAGTCGAGGAGCGCGTCCTCGTACTCCTTGCCGAGCTCCTTGCGGGCCTGGAGGGTGGCGTCGAGGTCGCGTCGCAGTTCGTCCTGGCGAGTGTCCATGGCAGTAGCGTGGGCCCGCCGCGACGCCCGGTCCATCCGTTCGCGGGGGGAATCCGGGCGGGCTCAGGGAGAAATCAGGGTTACCCCGAGGCCGCGGGGCGGCGGCCGAAGCGCGGGACGTCTCAGGAAGCGTCCCGTCGTACGAGACGTCTTTGCCAGCGGCGCCGCACTGCTGCACAGTCGTCGTCCGAACCGCACGCATCCGGAGGTACCAGCTGATGACCGCCACCGACGAGGCCGGCAGCGTCGGCCCCTCCGCCCGGTTGCTCCAGCTGTTCGAGGGGCACCGGCTGACCCCCACCCAGCGGCGGATCGCCCACTCGCTCGTCCGGCACGCCAACGAGGCCCCGTTCCTGTCCAGCGTCGAGGTCGCCGAACTCGCCGGGGTCAGCCAGCCCTCCGTCACCCGCTTCGCCGTCGCCCTCGGGTACGACGGCTACCCGGCGCTGCGCAAGCAGCTGCGCGAACTCGGCGCCGGCGAGCCCGCCGCGCCCGAGACCCCGGACGACGCGGTGCGCAACGAGCACCAGCAGGCCGTCCTCGCCGAGATCGCCCACCTGCGCCACCTCGCCGAACTGCTGGCCGACCCCGAACCGATCACCCGGGCCGCCCGGCTGCTCGCCGCCTCCCGCCCGCTGCCGGTGCTCGGCCTGCGGGCCGCCTCGGCGCAGGCCCGCGGCTTCGCGTACTTCGCGGCCAAGGTGCACCCGGACATCCGGCTGCTGGACGAGGGCGGCAGCATGCTCGCCGACCGGCTGGAACAGGCCACCGCGGCGGGCGCCACCGCGCTGCTCTGCTTCGCGCTGCCGCGCTACCCGCGGGAGTTGATGGACGCCCTGGTGGTCGCCCGGGAGTGCGGGCTGACCGTGCTCACCGTCGCCGACAGCGTCTTCTCGCCGGTCGCCAAGCTCTCCGACCTGATGCTGCCGGCCGCCGTCGGCACCGGGCTGGTCTTCGACACCGCCTGCGCGCCGATGATGCTCGGCCGGGTGCTGCTGCAGAGCATGTGCGACGAACTCCCGGGCGCGGAGGCCAGGTTGGAGGCGATCGAGCAGTCGGCGGCGGCGCGGGGCCTGTTCTTGGAGTAGACACAGCTTGGAGTAGGCGCGGCTTGGAGTAGGAACGGTGCGGAATAACGGCCGAAGGACTACTCGTCACGAAGCCGGGCATCCCCTAGTGCAGGGGGTGCCGCCCATGCGCGTGATCCACGAGATGAAGTTCGTCGCCCGCCTGGCCTCGGGTGCCGACGAATGGTCCTGCCCCGCCTGCGGACGCCGCGTCACCCTGCGGCGCCTGCCCGAACCCGAACTGACCGTCCTCGACCCGGGTGACGAGTCCGCCGTCCACGTCGGCGTCATCGAACCCGACGCCCACGCCACCGCGGCCGCCGAGAAGTACGGCCTCGGCCCCGTCCAGAACATCCCCCGCCCACCCACCCCGCCCGCCCCCGACGCCGCCGACCGCCGCTGGCTCGCCGAGATCGGCATCGACTGGGACGGCGACGCCGCGGCGTGAGGCCGCCCGCTCCAGCCCGTACCGGCCCATGCCGGGCGGGCCCTTCGGCGTGCCTGGGGGCGGGTTCGGGCCATGGCTGATCGGATTGGTCCAGGTCTGGTCGAAAGTCGGTTGTTTAGTTATATTCAGCCGAGCAGGACTTGAATGAATCCATCCGCAGGGAGGCCGGGACATGGTGCAGCAGCAGGCGAGCGGGCCGCGCGAGGTGCGTGCGGCGCGCGGGACGGGGCTCACGACGCAGGGGTGGCAGCAGGAGGCTGCCCTGCGGATGCTGATGAACAACCTCGACCCCGAGGTGGCCGAGCACCCGTCGAAGCTGGTGGTGTACGGCGGCACCGGCAAGGCGGCGCGGGACTGGCGCTCCTACGACGCCATGGTGAAGACGCTGCAGGGGCTCAAGCAGGACGAGACCATGCTGGTCCAGTCCGGGCGGCCGGTCGGCGTCATGCAGACCCACGAGTGGGCGCCGCGCGTGCTCATCGCCAACTCCAACCTGGTCGGCGACTGGGCCAACTGGGAGGAGTTCCGCCGGCTGGAGAGCCTCGGGCTCACCATGTACGGCCAGATGACCGCCGGCTCCTGGATCTACATCGGCACCCAGGGCATCCTCCAGGGCACCTACGAGACCTTCGCCGCCGTCGCCAACAAGCGCTTCAACGGCACCCTCGAGGGCACCATCACCCTCACCGCCGGCCTCGGCGGGATGGGCGGCGCCCAGCCGCTGGCCGTCACCATGAACGGCGGCGTGGCGATCTGCATCGACTGCGACCCGTCCCGGATCTCCCGCCGGATCGAGCACCGCTACCTGGACGTCGAGGCCAAGAACCTCGACCACGCGCTCCAGCTCGCCGTGGAGGCCCGCGACAAGAAGCAGCCGCTCTCCATCGGCCTGCTGGGCAACGCCGCCGAGCTCTTCCCGCAGCTGCTCGCGATGGACGCGCCGATCGACATCGTCACCGACCAGACCAGCGCCCACGACCCGCTGAGCTACCTGCCGGTCGGCGTCGCCTTCGACGACATGGCGGACTACGCGGCCGCCAAGCCCGCCGAGTTCACCACCCGCTCGCGCGAGTCGATGGCCCGGCACGTCGAGGCCATGGTCGGCTTCCTGGACCGCGGCGCCGAGGTCTTCGACTACGGCAACTCGATCCGCGGCGAGGCCCAGCTGGCCGGCTACGACCGCGCCTTCGCCTTCCCCGGCTTCGTCCCGGCGTACATCCGCCCGCTGTTCTGCGAGGGCAAGGGCCCGTTCCGCTGGGCCGCGCTGTCCGGCGACCCGCAGGACATCTACAAGACCGACAAGGCCGTCCTCGACCTCTTCCCGGAGAACGAGTCGCTGGCCCGCTGGATCAAGCTGGCCCAGGAGAAGGTGCACTTCCAGGGCCTGCCCGCGCGCATCTGCTGGCTCGGCTACGGCGAGCGCGACAAGGCCGGCGAGCGCTTCAACGACATGGTCGCCTCCGGCGAGCTGTCCGCGCCGATCGTGATCGGCCGCGACCACCTGGACTGCGGCTCGGTGGCCTCCCCGTACCGCGAGACCGAGGCGATGCTGGACGGCTCCGACGCGATCGCCGACTGGCCGCTGCTCAACGCGATGGTCAACGTGGCCTCCGGCGCCTCCTGGGTGTCCATCCACCACGGCGGCGGCGTCGGCATCGGCCGCTCGATCCACGCCGGCCAGGTCACCGTGGCCGACGGTACGGCGCTGGCGGGCGAGAAGATCCGCCGGGTGCTCACCAACGACCCGGGCATGGGCGTCATCCGGCACGTGGACGCCGGGTACGACCGGGCGGTCGAGGTGGCGGACGAGCGTGGGGTGCGCGTTCCGATGGGTGAGCTGTGACGGCTTCTTTCGAAGAGATGTGGGCGGAGCTGCTCCCCGTGGGCCGCTCCGCCGCGTCCGGCGGCTACCGCCGCTTCGCCTGGAACTCCGCCGACGCCGAGTGCCGCGCCTGGTTCGAGCAGCAGGCCCGCGACCGCGGCCTGACGTACGAGCTGGACCGCAACGGCAACCAGTGGGCCTGGCTGGGCGATCCGCAGGGCGAAGGGGCGGTCGTCACCGGCTCGCACCTGGACTCCGTCCCGGACGGCGGCGCCTACGACGGCCCGCTCGGGGTGGTCTCCTCCTTCGCCGCGCTGGACGAACTGCGCGGCAGGGGAGCGGAGTTCAGCAAGCCGCTGGCGATCGTCAACTTCGGTGACGAGGAGGGCGCCCGGTTCGGCGTGGCCTGCATCGGCTCCCGGCTGACCTCCGGGGTGCTCTCCCGTGAGGCCGCGTACGGGCTGCGCGACGGTGACGGCGTGCGGCTGCCCGACGCGATGGAGAAGGCCGGCTACGACCCGACCGCGCTCGGCGCGGACGAGGAGCGGCTCGCCCGGATCGGCGCTTTCGTCGAACTCCACGTCGAGCAGGGCCGCTACCTCGCCGAGGGGCAGCCGGTCGGCGTGGCGGGCGCGATCTGGCCGCACGGCCGCTGGCGCTTCGACTTCCACGGCGAGGCCAACCACGCCGGCACCACCCGGATCGAGGACCGCCGCGACCCGATGCTGACGTACGCCAACACGGTGCTCGCCGCCCGCAAGAAGGCGAAGCTGGCGGGCGCGCTGGCCACCTTCGGCAAGGTCGCGGTGGAGCCGAACGGCACCAACGCGATCGCCTCGCTGGTGCGCGGCTGGCTGGACTCCCGGGCCGCCGACGAGCGGACCCTGACCGAGCTGGTCGGCGAGATCGAGCGGGCCGCCGCCGAGCGCGGCGAGCGTGACGGCGTCCGGGTCGAGCTGACCCGCGAGTCGTACACCCCGGTGGTGGACTTCGACGGCCCGCTGCGCGACCGGCTCGCCAAGCTGCTCGACGCCCCGGTGCTGGGGACCGGCGCGGGACACGACGCCGGGATCCTGGCGTCCGCGATCCCGACCGCCATGCTGTTCGTGCGCAACCCCACCGGGGTGTCGCACTCCCCGGACGAGCACGCCGAGCTGGCCGACTGCCTGACCGGGGTCGCCGCCCTCGCCGACGTACTGGAGGACCTGGCGTGTCAGTGACCCCTTCGGTCAGCTACTGGGCGGAGCACGCCTGGCTGCCGCACCACAACGGGCCGGTGGTCGAGCCGGACGTGCTGATCGTGGTCGGCGGCGACGGGCGGATCGCTCGGGTGGAGCCGGACAGCGGGCCCTGCCCGCCCGGTGCCGTCCGGCTCGACGGGCTGCTGCTGCCCGGCCAGGCCAATGCTCACTCGCACGCCTTCCACCGGGCGCTGCGCGGGCACGTCCAGGTCGGCTCCGGGACCTTCTGGACCTGGCGCGACACCATGTACCGGTTCGCCGGCGCGCTCGACCCGGACAGCTACCTGGCGCTCGCCACCGCCGTCTACGCCGAGATGGCGCTCGCCGGGGTCAGCGCCGTCGGGGAGTTCCACTACCTGCACCACGCGCCCGGCGGCGCCCGCTACACCGACCCCAACGCGATGGGCGAGGCGCTGATCGAGGCGGCCGCCCGGGCCGGTATCCGGATCACCCTGCTGGACACCTGCTACCTGTCGTCCGGTTTCGGCGCCGAGCCGACCCACCCGCAGCTGCGGTTCAGCGACGGCGACGCCGAGGCGTGGGCGGTACGGGCGGATGCGCTCAAGCCGCGCGAGCACGCCCGGATCGGCGCCGCCATCCACTCCGTCCGGGCCGTCCCGGCCGAGCAGTTGGGCACCGTCGCGCACTGGTCGGCGATGCGCAAGGCGCCGCTGCACGTCCACCTGTCCGAGCAGACCGCCGAGAACGAGGCCTGCCTCGCCGCGCACGGCGTCACCCCGACCCGGCTGCTCGCCGACCACGGCGCGCTCGGCCCGCGCACCTCGGCCGTGCACGCCACCCACCTCACCGACGAGGACGTCAAGCTCCTGGCGGACTCGGGGACGACCGTCTGCATGTGCCCCACCACCGAGCGGGACCTCGCCGACGGCATCGGCCCGGCCCGCCGACTCGCCTCGGCGGGCAGCCCGATCTCCCTGGGCAGCGACAGCCACGCGGTGATCGACCCGTGGGAGGAGGCCCGGGCGCTGGAGCTGGACGAGCGGCTGCGGACCCGGACGCGCGGCCACTGGACGGCGAACGCGCTGCTGCGGGCCGGCGGCGAGGACGGGCACGCCTCGCTCGGCTGGCCCGAGGCCGGGCGGATCGAGGCCGGGGCGCTCGCCGACTTCACGGCGATCGCGCTGGACTCGGTACGGACGGCCGGGCCGCCTGCGCGGCTGGGTGCCGAGATCGCGGTCTTCGCGGCCTCGGCGGCGGACGTCCGGCACCTGGTGGTCGGCGGGCGGCACGTCGTCCGGGACGGCGTGCACCAGCTGGTGGCCGACGTGCCGGGGGCGCTGCGGGCTGCCATCGGCGCGCTGGACTACTGAGCCCGTTTCAACTCCCTTAGGAAGGCGTTGCCTTGAGCACCAGGACCACCTTGATCACGGGCATCGGCAGCCTGGTCACCAACGACCCCGGGCACGGCACCGGGCCGCTCGGCCTGCTGAGCGACGCGGCCGTGGTGATCGACGGAGGCACCGTTGCCTGGGTCGGCCCGGCCGCCCAGGCCCCGGCGGCGGACGAGCGCTTCGACGCGGAGGGGCGAGCGCTGCTGCCAGGCTTCGTCGACTCGCACGCCCACCTGGTGTTCGCGGGGGACCGGACCGCCGAGTTCAACGCCCGGATGTCCGGGCAGGCGTACTCGGCGGGTGGCATCCGGACGACGGTGGCGGCTACGCGGGCGGCTTCGGACGCCGAGCTGGAGGCCAACCTGGCCGGGTTCGTCCGGGAGGCGCTGCGGCAGGGGACCACCACCATCGAGTGCAAGTCCGGCTACGGGCTGACGGTCGAGGACGAGGCGCGGGCGCTGCGGATCGCTGCGGCCCATACTCCGGAGACCACGTACTTGGGGGCGCACATCGTGGCCCCCGAGTACGCCGAGGACCCGGCGGGGTACGTGGAGCTGGTCACGGGGGAGATGCTGGACGCCTGTGCGCCGCACGCCCGTTGGGTGGACGTGTTCTGCGAGAAGGGCGCATTCGACGGGGATCAGGCGCGGGCTGTGCTCACGGCGGGCATCGAGAAGGGCCTCACGCCGAGGGTGCACGCCAACCAGCTCACGTACGGGCCGGGCGTGCAGTTGGCGGTGGAGCTGGGGGCTGCGTCGGCTGATCACTGCACGCACCTGACGGACGAGGACGTGGCGGCGCTGGCGGGGTCGGCGACGGTCGCGACGCTGCTGCCGGGGGCGGAGTTCTCGACGAGGGCCGAGTACCCGAGCGGGCGGCGGCTGTTGGACGCGGGGGCGGTGGTGGCGCTGTCCACGGACTGCAACCCGGGGTCGAGCTTTACGAGTTCGATGGCGTTCTGTGTTGCCGTGGCGGTGCGGGAGATGGGGATGACGCCGGACGAGGCGGTCTGGGCGGCCACGGCCGGTGGCGCGCACGCGCTGCGGCGGACGGATGTCGGGGTGATCGCGGTGGGTGCGCGGGCGGATCTGCTGCTGCTGGACGCACCCTCGCACGTCCACCTGGCGTACCGCCCGGGCGTGCCGCTGACGGCGGCGGTCTGGCGCGCGGGCGTTCGCGAGGTCTAGGGGACCGTAGACGGCCCCCGCGCCCCCGGGGTGGCGGGCGCGGGGGCTCTTCGCTAGTCGAACTCGCCGGCCTTGGCGCCTTGGAGGAGGTCGGTGAGGCTGCGGCGGGTGGTGCGGATGATGACGTCCGCGTCGTCGGACTCGCGGAGTTCGACCAGCCCGTCAAGTGCGCGCAGTTCGACGCAGTTGTTGCTTCCTTCGCTGAAGCTGGACTTCTGCCAGGCAGAGTTAGTCATGAAGTCAGGCTAGCCACCGGCGGCCTCTTGCGGGGAGCAAGAGGCCGCCGGAACGATTCGCTCAGGCGCCGACGACGAGGTGGTCGAACTCGCCGGCCTTGGCGCTTTGGAGGAAGTCGGCGAGGCTGCGGCGAGTGGTGCGGACAATGACGTCGCCCTGGTCGGACTCGCGTACTTCGAGCAAACCGTCGATGGAACGCACCTCGACGCAGTTGTCGCTTGCGCCCGAGTAGCTGGACTTCTGCCATGCGGAGCTAGACATGCTGACCTGCCAATTCTTCCTTGATCGACTGCAGGAGGTCCCGTGACTTCTCCTCGGAGAGCGCCGTGGAGTCCATCATGGCAAGGAGGGCGCGGAACCTCGTGAGGTGGGCGGGGCTTTCGAAGAGCTGGATGCCATGGCCTGTGTCCATCTGTGCAGAGTCCAGGTCCGTTATGGGTCCTTCGGCGTAGGTGAAGTTCTCGCAGGGGCTCGGGACAGCGCCAGCAGCGAACGGTACGACTCGGACCGAGATGCTGGGCTGTTCTGAGTCGGCGAGGAGCGCTTCGATCTGCTCGACGTTGACCTTCAGATCACTGAACTGCATACGCAGGGCCGCCTCGTGGATGAAGGCGGTGTACGGAGTCGCTCCAGATCGGATGACGCGCTGTCGCTGCATGCGAAAGGCCGTCTTGAGATCGACCTCGTGACGCAGCGGCGGCGGGTAGGCCTGAGCGAACAATGCTGCCGAGTAGGCGCCGGTCTGGAGCAGGCCGGGGACGAACGTAGTCCCGTAAGTCGAGAGCCTGCGAGCGTGACCCTCCAGTTCGGCGACGTTGAGGAAGTCTGTTGCCAGAGTCTCCCGATACTCCTCCCACCACCCGGGCTTGCCTCGCTCCGTGATGATGTCGGCGAGCGCGTCGATCAGTGGCTGGTTGGAGCACATGCACGTTGAGGCGATCGTGTGCAACCGCTCCACGCTGATGCCGATCTTCCCCGACTCCATCTGCGTCACCTGGGCCGGATTCATGCCGACCGCTCTGCCGAGCTGGCTGCCGCCGAGACCTACCTGCTCTCGCATCCTCCGCAGTTCTGTTCCCAACCTGCGCTGACGGAGTGTGGGGTTCGTACGAGCCATGGTTCCTTCCGGGGCGAGGGTGGTCCAAGTCTGCCGCGCTGGCCCGACATGGGTCCATCTGAGGCTGACAGCCACGATCGAGGGAATATCTGGATCCCATGGAAATTTTCTCATGGATCTGAGTTATCGTCGTTCTCAGCTCGATCCGACGGATCGTCAGTAATGCCTGCATGTAAGGCAGTAGGCGCCTACTGCCCTCGCGCGCCGCAGAGCAGCCGCCGCCCCGGCCTGGCTCACGGCGACGACCGTCGTTCCTTCACCCCTTTTCCCTCGTGGAGGTTCCCGTGTGCACCCGTAACACCCCCTCGCTCACCCTCTCCCGGCAGGCCCTGCGGGACGCCATGACCCGCAACGGCTTCGACGCCGACGCGATCTTCGACGCCGAACTCGCCCTCTGCGAGCTGATCGTCAACGCCTGGCGGCACGGCGCCACCCCCGCGCCCGTCGTCTGGTTCTCCATCCTCGGCCCCACCCTCCGCGTCACCGTCTCCGACGAGAGCGACGCCCTCCCGCAGCCCCGCACCCCCACCGGCCTCGCCGAGACCGGCCGCGGCCTCCAGCTCGTCGAAGGCCTCACCCACCGCTGGGGCGTCGACCCCCAGAAGCGCGGCAAGACCACCTGGTACGAGCTGGACGCCGCCTCGTGACCCGCGATCCCATCGCCCCGGACGACCCCCGCATGCGCGACTACACCGAACCCCAGATCACCACCCTCCTGGGCGAGTTGCACCGACGCGGCCTCCCGCACGGGCTCCTCTGGGGCTCCGCCTCGCCCGGCGAGACCACCCTCGACGGCCGCATCCTGATCGACTTCGGCAACGCGCCCGTGAGTACTCTCCTCAACCTCCTCCACCTGCTCCGCGACCTGGAGCGCGACGAGGCCTGGCACCGGTGAACTTCTTCATCGGCGCGATCCTCCTCGCCCTCCTCGCCCTCGCCATCACCACGGTCGCCCTCGGCGTCATCACCACTCTCAAGATCCAGCCCCCCGAGGAATACGACGACCAGCGCTGAACCGTGCGGAAGGCCCTCGCCCGCCCTGGGCGAGGGCCTCCGGGGCCCGGCTGTCAGCCGAGATGCGGGAAGTATCAATCCAGGTAGGCCAAAGCACCCGCAACCAGGGAACGCGCTGCAGCGCCTCGTGCGGCCCCCTGTGAGAGCCGCTCGAAGGCGCGGGCATACAGATCGACCTGGCTGGGCTCTGTAAGCGTCGAGGCGGCATCCAGTGTGTCCGCGTGGACCCTGGTGGCATCGAAGATCGTGAAGGTCGGCATGGGCCATACGGTCCGTCGTGTCGCGAACGGGATGATGCCGACGGCGACGTTCGGAAGATCCATGACTCCGAGCAGGTGGCCCAGTTGTGCCGCCATGGCCTCGGCGCCGCATACGCGGTACCGCAGCACGGACTCCTCCAGCACGAACGAGAACCGCCGTGCGCCGTTGCTCAGCACCGTGTTGCGCTTCATGCGGGCCGCCACGGCGTCACTCACGTCGTTCGGGGTTCCCCGAAAGTCTGCGATGGACGACAGCAGGGCGGCGGCGTATCGAGACGTTTGGAGGAACCCGGGAATCACGTCGGAGACGTAGACCCTGAACAACCTGGTCTGTTGGTACAGGTCCCCCGTGGACTCCTGTAGACGACGCAGCCAGCTCCGCTGGAGTCGCTTCCACTGCGCGTGAGCGTCGTCGGGCGGCCTGTTGGCAGCGATCAGGTCAAGGACTTGATCGCCGGCGCCGCAGGCTCGGCACCACGCCATGATGTCTGCGTCGGAGGGAGGGGTCTTGGCGTTCTCGATCCGGGAGGACTTCGATTCCGACCAGCCGCACCTGACTGCCAGCTCGCGCCCGCTGATCCCCGCGTCCTTCCTGATCTCGCTCAGCCGACCGGCGAGGGCTTCGCGAGCCTTCTGAACCTTCGGAGAGGGGCGCAGAGTCATAGAGCTGGCCTTCGTCGGATCTCGAAACGGGGTGGTGTGGGAGCAATCCCGTCTGGATTGCCAAGCGCAGCAGGTCACAGGCTCACGGCGTGGCGGTATGCCGTGATCTCGTCCTCGGCCAGGACGCGGTCTCTGGGGTAGTGGTGCATCCGGATCAGCGCACCGTCGACCTTGTCGGGGACCGAAAGAGGAATTCCTGCGCTACTGGGTCCACCACATGGTGGGGCAGTGGTCCCGGCTCGTGTCGGAACCGACGTCAACGAAACTCTACGGCCACGGTCGGTTCGCTGCTCTGGAGCTTGCTCGGGTTTGCACAAGCTCCTCGCGCAGGCGATAGGCGTTCAATATGGCTACCTGGGACAGTAGTTGGCGTGCAAGCTCATGCAAGTTCGTAGAGACTGGCACCTCACCCTCCGTAACGTCGCCTGTGCCGGTAAGGCGAATGGCAGAGGGATCCACCTCGGCCAGACCGACGACGGAAAGGGAAGAACATGGGCAAGCGCGGCGGCGGGTCCGGCGACGGCAAGGGCGGCGGGCAGCAGGACGACAGCAACAAGGGCGCCGGACACGGCGGCGGCGGGTCCGACGAGGGTGGCAACACCTCCGACGGCTCGTCCCCGGCGGGTGGCGGCGGCAAGTGACCAGCGAGACGCACAAGGAGGCGGGCCCCCAGGGGCTCGCCTCCGCGCTGGTGGCCGGCGGCGCACTGACCTCGGACTGGCTTCCCTCCTTCCGGGCCGTTCCCCGCGAGCTGTTCGTCCCGGACCGGATCTGGCCGGGCATTGCGGACGGCACCCGGCAGAACCCCGTGGTGTACCGGTCGCAGGACCCTGGCGCATGGCGGCGAGCGGTCTACTCCGACATCCCGCTGACCACGCAGTGGGACGACGGGGAGCACGCCGGAGACGGACTCGGTACGACCCCGACCTCGTCCAACTCCATGCCCACGATGGTGTTCTCGATGCTCCAGGACCTTGACGTGCGCCCCGGCGACCGGGTGCTGGAGATCGGCGCCGGCACCGGCTGGAACGCAGGCCTGCTGGCCCACCGCCTGGGCAGCCCCAACGTGGTGACCGTCGAGTACGACCCCGACGTCGCCCGAGGCGCCCGCACGAACCTGGACCTGGCCGGACTCGCGCCGACCGTCGTCGAAGGCGACGGACGCCACGGCTGGCCGGACGGCGCTCCCTACGACCGAATCATCGCCACCTGCTCGCTGCTGGAGATCCCGGCGGCATGGCTGGCCCAGTCCGCGCCCGGCGGAATCATCGTGGCGCCGTTCGGCACCGAGTACGGCGGTGAGCAGATCGTCCGGCTGACCGTCGACGCCGACGGCACCAGCGCGAGCGGCCGATTCACCCGGAGCTCGGCGTTCATGCGGCTGCGACAACAGCGCACCGACCGGGCGCCCTTCGAGGACTACCTGCACGGGCAGGAATGGCCCGCCGACGGGGTGAGAACCACCACCACCCTGGCCCCGCCGGACACCGGCGGATGGTTCGAGCAGTTCGTCATCGGCGCGGCCGTCCCCGGCGCCTTCTGGCGAGCCGAGCGCTACGACGACGGCGCCTACACCCTCTGGCTCTACAGCCGGGACACCCGATCGTGGGCCTCCGCCGACTACCAGCGGGGCCGCACCGAGTACGAGGTGTACCAGTCCGGCCCCCGCAACCTCTGGGACGAGGTGGAGGCCGCCTGGCGCTGGTGGGACGACCAGGGCCGCCCCGGCTTCGACCGCTTCGGCCTCACGGTCGGCCCCGAGGGCCACACCGTGTGGCTGGACAGTCCGGAGAACCCGGTCCCGCTCCGAGGCTGACGTCCGCCGGTCCGGTTGCCTCGCGCAGGAAGTCGGCCGGGCCGACTTCCTGTGTGTTCAGGTGTTGCAAGAGACCATCACAAGTAACTGGAGAACCCGATGGCGGACTGTACGCAGTGCTCTGCTCCTGCGGTGATCGAGGATCTCGACGTGCGGCCGCCGCAGCCTTGGTGCCTCGGTTGTGCGACCGCCCTCGTGCGGGCCGGTGATCCGGTGCTCAACTACCGCCCGCTCGACGGCGGGAGCGAGTACGGGCACGTCTTGGCCGGTGGCAGTACCCAAGTCCTGCCCTTCGGATGACGTCCGGGGCCCTGGCAGCACTTCGCCCCGCTGGATGTGTCCAGCGGGGCGAAGCGGCGTCCGGGCGGGTGCTGCTACGTCAGTGGACCGGTCAAGATCGCCTAGTTCGACATCCTGGGGGCCCGGTGGTTCTCGCCGGACGAACTTCCCGAGGGAGTGTAGGAATCGCACCGACAGCTGATCAGCCGTCGGCCGCATTGACCCTCGGCCGGCCGCTCACCCGGTCCTGTCCGGCGCAGGAAGTCGGCTCGGCCGACTTCCTGCGCATTCATGAGGTGTACCCGGACCGGGCGACTCACTCAGCCGATCGTTCCCGGTGACGATGTGGGGCAACCGGTCGATTGCCGGCCAGGCGGGCGCGGTAGTGGCCTGGACGGTTCGTCGAACAGGCATCAGCGAACGTCGCCCGGGTGTGCGGTGTTTCAACCGGGTTTGTCGGGACCAGGATCCATCCGACCCGACGAAGGCCGATCCAGGGAGGCCCCGGCTTGTCCACCATCGATGAGCGCGTGAGGAAGACCGTCAGCAAGCAGTTGGAGGTCCCCGAGGCCGACGCGGTCGGCAGTGCCAGGCTCGTCGAGGATCTGGGGGCTGCCTCCCTGGACATCGTCGAGGTCCACATCGCGTTGGAGAAGGAGTTCGACATCGAGATCTCCGACGAGTTGGCCTCGGGGATCCACACGGTCCAGAACGCCGTCGACACCGTCACCGCGATTCTGCGGGCCTGACCAGCCGTGTTCGGGTGCCGGCGCAGGAAGTCGGCCGGGCCGACTTCCTGCGCGTTCAGGTGTGTCTCTGCTCAGTTCGCGCCCAACGACCGCCGCAGTGCCGTAGGCATCCGGCTAGGCGGCAGCCGACCGTGCGAGCGGGTGCCCGGGACGGGGTGCGAGGGCGAGGCCGAGCAGGCAGCCTGCCACCAGGCCTGCGCCGTGGTTGTTCTGCAGGAGGCACAGCAGCATTCCCGCGGCAGGGATCAGGAGCACGTACCAGGTCTCCTGGAACGGCCGGCGCGGCTGGCTCCCGCCCAGCAGGCAGCTGACGGCCAGGGCGCCCAGCAGGGCGCAGATGGCCACTGAGTCGCCGCCGCCCTGTGTCGACCAGCCGGCCAGGCTGACCACGTGCGCCAGGACGCCGCCGACGAGGAAGACGACCAGGGTCCGCCACCACCCGAGCGCGGCCTCGGTGACGGCGCCGATCACGAGCAGGGCCGGCAGGTTGAACGCGATCTGCGTGATGCCCGAGGACTGAACCAGCAGCGCGCTCCCGGCTCGCCACCACTGCCCGTCCGACAGGGCGCCCGGTTGCCGCATCAGATCGCCGACGACGGACGGTACCGCGTACTGCACCACGGCCATCACCGCCATCACCGCGAACAGCGCGAGGGTGACCCAAGGGCGCCGCGCCAACGCCGCACGGACCACTGCCAGCACTTCACCCGGCTTGGCGCCACCACCCGCGGGGCCACCGGCCCCGGAGCCACTCGCCGGGCCGGCCAGCACCAGTGTCCGCACTCCCACACTGACCACCACGGCAGCGCTCGCGTACAACCCGATTTCATGCGGCGACATTGCCTACCCCCGTGAGACCACCTCGGGGCAGCTCACCCCGTCAACGCGGCCCATCCTGGCAACCGCGCGCCGCCACACGCCAGGCCCGATGATCACCAGCCGCCCATGACAGTCGTCACAACACCCAAGATCAGCAAGCCGGAATGAGCGACCCAAGCCGCACGCGCAGCGGTTGCCACCCGCCTTCGGGGCCGACGTCGGCCGCGGGTGAGCGTCAGGAGTCCGACCCCGGAGCAGCCGGGTTCCGGACCGGGCCCGGATGCCGTTTCTCGACCGTGACCGCCCAGGCGCGCAGCAGCAGGACCAGCACGATGTACATCGCCAGCACGCCGAAGTCGGAGACGAAGTAACTGGTGCCGCGGTCGGAGGGGATGGTAAACACGGAAAGGATGGTCCAGGCCAGAGCGAGGTAGAAGCAGAGCCGGATGACTTTCGCGGGCCGACTCTCGAAGCGATAGATCAGCAGCACTCTGCTCAGAGGCAGGTGAGGTCGCTCGGCAACAGTCAGTTGCCTGGCCCCGGCGCGCAGTGTCGAGGCCTCGTCCAGCCAGGCGAGACTCCTTGCCTTGGCCTCGGCCAGTTCGTCAGGTTGCGGACTGACCAGCTCCATCGCCTTCCACCACTCCGTCGCGAAGGCCACCTGCCGCGATGCGTCCTCGAACAGCATCTTTCGACGTTCACGCCGAGAGCGTCGCGCGAGCTGGTCCTGAATCACGAAGCCGAGCAGGCTGACAGCGGTGGTGGTGGCTGCAGCGATGACGACAGTGATCTGTGAAGCCACGTGTTCCTCCAAGGTCGCCCGCCCATGGCGGCGAGGCGGGGAGCGGGACCGTGTAGAAGCAGGTCTCGTCAGAAGTGTGGGGGCCGGCCTGGCTGTTCACCCGATCCCGCGCGGTGTCGACGGTTGGATGAACTCCTCGGAGCTACTGGTGCAGGGGCGCCGAGATTCATCGTCCCCCCGGCAGCGCGTGCGCCGGGCGTTAAGTCAGATGACCGATGTGGCGGGGCCTGCTGCGCTGACAGCCTCTGGGTCGGGCGGTTCCGCGTCCGCCGGGGGTCACGTCCCGGGCGGGTTCGGCGTCGGAATCGAGCCGTACCACGTCGTCACCGCTCCGGAGCCCGCACGTCAGCACCGGGCTCGCGGACCAGAAGGGCAGCAGCAGACATGACCGCACCACCCCGTACCCCGCCGCACCGCCGCCGAGCCTCCGGGTTCGTCGCCGCGGTGACCGTCCTCTTCGCCGCGCTGGCCGCCGTCTTCGCCGCCTCGGCACCGGCCGGTGCGGTCACGCCCTGGCAGGAGACGAACCACAACGGCAGCACCCCCGACTCCCCGGCGATGGCGTTCTACGCGGGGAGCAACGTCGAGGTGATCCGCGGCGAGGACAACAACCTCTGGTTCAACGTCGACAACGGCGACTTCAACCACATCGGTGGCGTCACGTACGCCGCACCCTCGATCACCGTGTTCCGCGGCGAGCTCTGGATCTGGCACACCGGCCAGAACGGCGACCTCTGGGGCCAGAACCTCGCCAACCCCGGTGAGACCAACCACCGGCGCTGGTACTGGAATCGGCCCATCCAGTTCAGCACCCAGAACATCGGCGGCTCCGGTTCGGCCGGCCGCGCGACCCTGAGCCCGGCGGTCGCGGCCTCCCCGGACCTGCTGCACTTCATCGTGGTCGGCGCCAACGAGCGGATCTACCACGCCACCATGGGGAGCCGCCGGAACTTCACTTCCTGGACCGAACTGCCGGGCGGCGCCCGCACGGAGTCCGGGGCCGGCGCTTCGACCTCGCCCGACAACCGGCTGACCGTCGTCCACCGCGGCACCGACAACCGGATCTACCGCCAGGGCCTGAACTTCCTGTACTGGCAGTGGGACAACAACTGGCAGCAGGTCAGGAACACCTACACCAACGCTGCCCCGTCGGTCGCCTACAACCACCACGACGATCGGATGGTCCTGGTCTGGCGCCAGGCCAGCTCGGGCCAGGTCCTGGCCGCTGAGATCTCGACGAGCTCCGCCGATGCGTCGATCCCCCAGGGCGTGCCCAACGGCAACAACGTCGCCAGCCCGTCGGCCCCGCGCGTCGACTCCGAGCCGGACGGTGTCGGCTTGACCATTCGGGGCGGCAACTTCTACGACATCCGGGGCAACTACTACCGGAACAACATCATCTACAACATCCACAACTACTACTTCAACTGACGTCTTCCGCGAAGCCGTCCTGCTGCCCCCTCGGGTCCCCCGGCCCGAGGGGGCGTCCCTCATTCCGCGCCCAACGAGCGCTGCAGGAAGCCGAGTTCGTGTCGGAGCAGGTTCTCCACCGTCGCCTCGTCGGTCGGCCGGTGTCCGGCACCGCGCAACGGCAGCACCTCGTGGGGGCGGCCGGCGGCGAGCAGAGCACTGGAGAGCCGCAGGGCGTGGACGGGGAAGACGTTGTCGTCGGCGAGGCCCTGAATCAGCAGAAGGGGGCGGTTCAGGTGTGGCGCCATGTTGACGAGGTCGCAGGACTCGTAGTGCTCGGGGTGCTCGTCGGGGTGGCCGAGGAATCGTTCCTGCCAGTGGGTGTCGTAGAGCCGGTGGTCGGTGGGCGCGGCCCCGGCGGACGCGGCGTGGAAGACGTCCGGGCGGCGCAGCACGGCGAGCGCGGCGAGGAAGCCGCCGTAGGACCAGCCCCGGATGGCGACCCGGTCGAGGTCGAGCAGCCCCGGTCGCAGCCGGGCGGTCTCGTGCAGGCCCTCGATCTGGTCCTCCAACGCCGGCCCGGACTTGTCGCCCCAGATGGTCTTCTCCCACAGCGGCCCGCGCCCCGGGGTGCCTCGGCCGTCCACCACCAGCACCGCGAAGCCCTGGTCGGCGAACCACTGGGAGACCTGCTCGTACCAAGCACCGCAGGTGGTGACCTTCTGCAGGGCCGGGCCCGCGTACGGGTCGAGCAGCACGGGCAGCGGGGCACCCCCGGGCCGGTGGCCGGTGGGCAGGAAGAGGTGGGCGCGCAGTTCGCGCGGGCCGAGGCGGAGCAGCTCGGGGCGGGCGGTGACGACGGGCTGCTCGGCGTACGAGGTGAGCGGGTGGGCCGGACCACCAGGCCGCAGAACGGTGGTGCGGGCACCGGTGGTGAGCACCAGGGTGCCGCCACGTTCGGCGCCGCCGTGCACGCCCGGTCCGCTGCTCAACTGCCGTATGCCGGAGCTGGGTTCGTACGACCACAGGTGGGTTTCAGTGGGTTCCGAGGAGGCCGTGAACAGCACCCGCTCACCGTCCGTGCCGAGCACACCCCGCAGGTGCAGCCCGGCCGGGGTGACCGGCTTGCCGTCGATGGTGAGATGCCGGGTGTCCTCGTGATCGGCGGTGTCGACCAGCGCCCCGCCCGCCGTCCGGACCGGCAGGCCGGGGAGCAGCTCCACCCAGTGCGGGTCGGCCCGCTCGGCGAGCACCCGGGTGCTGCCGTCCGCCTCGATCGCCACCGTACGGACGGTCCGCTGGTCGCGGCTCTGCACGGCGGCGTACGGCCCGTGGTCGTCCCAGCCGGCGGCGGTGAGGTATTCGAAGGCGGCGCGGTCCCAGCGCACCTCCGTGCGGGTGCGGCGGCCTTCCAGGCCCAGCAGCCAGAGCGTGACCTCGGCGTTGGCGGTGCCGGCCAGCGGGTAGCGGACGGCGCGCGGGGGCTGTCCGGGGTCGGCGGGGTCGGCGAGGAACCACCGGGCGACGGCGCGTTCGTCGACCCGGGCGACCAGCAGCGCGGTGCCGTCGGGGGACCACCAGTACCCGCGGTCGCGGTACATCTCCCTGGCGGCGACGTACTCGGCCCGGCCGTACGAGACGTCCTCGGCCTCGGGCTCGGCGAGCACGCGGTCGCCCGTACCGTCCGCGCAGACCATCCGCAGGGTGCCGCCGCTGACGTAGGCGATCCGGCGGCCGGTCGGGTCGAGCGTCGGGCCGACCACCGAGCCGGCGGAGGCCACCGCACGTACCGAACCCGTGCGGATGTCGGCCAGCCACAGCGCGCCGTCCAGCGCGAAGGCGGCCCGCGAGCCCGAGGCGTCGGTGCTGTACGAGGCGATGCCCTCGGAGGCGCCCAGCGCCGCCGGGTCGGCGACCAGCCGCTCCTCGCCGGTCGCGGTGTCCAGCGCCCAGAGGCAGGTGACGGGGTCGGTGCCGCCCCGGCTGCGCAGGAAGAGCACGGTGGCGCCGTCGGCGGAGAGCTCCGGCTGGGCCGGAACGCCCAGGCTGAAGAGCCGGGTGCGGGCCAGCTGGCGGGGCAGCGAGTCGGCCGTCATGCCGGGGAGAGTCGTCATGCCGGGACCATAGGCACACCCGGCCCGACCCCGTCGAGGCAATAAAAAAGCCCGGGGCCGCCGCGGATCTCAGGAATCCACGGCGGCCCCGGGGCCTCATCGGAGCGGCGTCAGCGCACGTCGCCCATGAGCATCCGGACGCGCTTGCGGTAGCTGTAGACCGCGAAGCCCGCGAGGCACGCCAGCGCGGCCTGTGCGGCGATGATGCCGGTGCCGTCGAGGTTGACGCCGCCCAGCGACAGGAGGCTGGTCAGGCAGTCACCGGCGGTGACGGCGAGGAACCAGACGCCCATCATCTGGGAGGCGTACTTCTGCGGCGCCATCTTGGTGGTGACCGAGAGGCCGACCGGGGAGAGGCACAGCTCGCCGATGGTCTGGATCATGTAGATCGAGACGAGCCACATCGGGGAGACCTTGCCGTCGCCCGCCATGTTCATCGGGACGATGAAGATGAAGAACGAGGCGCCGATCAGGACCAGACCCATCGCGAACTTCGTGATGGTGTTGGGCTCCTTGTTGCGGCGGGACAGCCACAGCCACAGCCAGGCGAAGACCGGCGCGAGCGCCATCACGAACAGCGGGTTCAGCGACTGGTACCAGGTGGACGAGAAGCCGAAGCCCAGCACGGAGTCGGCGGTGCTCTTGTCCGCGAACAGGGACAGGGTGGACCCGCCCTGGTCGTAGATCATCCAGAACGCGGCGGCCGCGATGAAGAACCAGATGTAGGCGGTCATCTTGGACTGCTCGCCGGTGTCCAGGTCCTTGTCGCGCTTGATGCGGACCAGCACGGCGACCGGGATGAGCAGACCGGCGACGGTCAGCGGGACGAGCGCCCAGTTCAGGGTGTAGACGCCCAGCGCGACGACGGCGCCGTAGAAGACGACGCCCGCGAGGAGGACGGCGCCGACCTTGATCAGCAGGCTCTTGCGCTCCGCCGGCAGCAGCGGGTTGGGGACCTTGCTGCTCTTGGGGCTCAGGTGGCGGGTGCCCATGAGGAACTGGGTGAGGCCGAGGCCCATGCCGACCGCGGCGAGCGCGAAGCCCAGGTGCCAGTTGTACTCCTTGCCGACCGTTCCGATGATGAACGGGGCGGCGAAGGCGCCGAGGTTGATGCTCATGTAGAAGACGGTGAAACCACCGTCGCGGCGCGGGTCCTCCGGGCCGTTGTACAGGTGGCCGACCATCGTGGAGATGTTGGCCTTGAGCAGCCCGGAGCCGACCGCGACCAGGAGCAGGCCGACGAAGAACGCCGCCTGGCCCGGGACGGCCAGTGCGAGGTGGCCCGCCATGATCACGAAACCGGCGACGGTGACGGTCTTGCGGGCGCCCCAGACCCGGTCGCCGAACCAGCCGCCGGGGTAGGCCATGAGGTAGACCATGGACACGTAGACGGAGTAGATGGCCGTGGCCATCGTCGCCTTCATCGCGAGGCCGCCGCCCTGGCTACCGGCTGCCGCGTCGGCACCGCCGGACACCAGGTAGTAGATCAGCAGGGCGCGCATGCCGTAGTAGGAGAACCGCTCCCACATCTCGGTCATGAACAGCGTGGCGAGGCCTCGGGGGTGCCCGAGGAAGGTCTTGCCGCTGGGGGAGGCCGACGCGAGGTCGGCGGCCCGGGTGGTAGACGCCATGTGTAGTCGTTCCTTGCCTGACAGCGTCCGCTAGGGGGGTGGCGGCGGACGTGGACTGGAACCACTCTACGTGGCGATATTTGGCGTTATCAGATGACAAACGTTGCGAATCAGCCGGGTTAATAACAAAGTTGGTGAGAGATCTTCCCGAGCGATCCATGGTAGACGGGCGTGTCTTCCTTCGGTTCTAAGACCCAGGTGGGGATTCTTCGCCGAACGGCCGGTCGGCAACGCTTTGTTGAGCCGTAACGGGCCCTTGTATAACGATCACACTCTGTGAACTACCTCACAGGGGGTACGGGCATACCCGGGACGACTACCATCACCACATGACCTGTGTGCTGCTCGCCGAGGACGATCCGGCGATCTCCGAACCTCTCGCCCGGGCCCTGCGACGCGAGGGCTATGAGGTGCTCGTCCGCGAGGACGGCCCGACCGCGCTCGCCGCCGGCCTCACCGAGGAGGTCGACCTCGTCGTCCTCGACCTCGGCCTGCCCGAGATGGACGGCCTTGAGGTCTGCCGCCGCCTGCGCGCCGACGGCAAGAGCTGCCCCGTCCTGGTGCTCACCGCCCGCGCCGACGAGGTGGACACCGTGGTCGGCCTGGACGCCGGTGCCGACGACTACGTCACCAAGCCCTTCCGCCTCGCCGAACTGCTCGCCCGCGTCCGGGCCCTGCTCCGGCGCGGCAACGTCGACCAGCTCACCACCGGCGCGCACGGGGTGAAGATCGACATCGAGTCGCACCGCGCCTGGCTGGGCGAGGAGGAGCTGACCCTCTCCGCCAAGGAGTTCGAGCTCCTGCGCGTCCTGGTCCGCGACGCCGGCCGGGTGGTCACCCGCGAGGAGATCATGCGGCAGGTCTGGGACACCACCTGGTGGACCTCGACCAAGACCCTGGACATGCACATCTCCTGGCTCCGCAAGAAGCTCGGTGACGACGCGGCCAACCCGCGCTACATCGCGACCGTGCGCGGGGTGGGCTTCCGGTTCGAGAAGAATTAGCCGCGTACGGAGATCGTGGCCGGGCGGCGGCCGATGAAGCGGAACACCTCGGGGAGCAGCAGCGTGAAACGCCGGATGATCAACTCGCTGCTGGTCGTCGTCCTGGTGGTCGTCGTGGTGTTCTGCGTGCCGCTCGCCCTGGTCGAGAAGCGCACCATCGTCAACTCCGCCCAGGACCGGGTGGACGCCACCGCCGTCCGGGTGCTCGCCCTGGTCGAGAGCCGTCTCGCCGCGGGTGAGGGGGTCAAGGAAGGCCGGGTCTTCGAGAGCCAGGTCACCGAGGGCAGCTACGTCGAGGTGCAGATCCCCGGCCAGCCGGTCCTCTCGGCCGGCACCCGCCCGGCCGGGAACCACCTGCTGCGGGCCGTCGAGCACGGCATCAGCGGAAGCGAGATCGTCACCGTCGAGCAGTCCCGCGAGGACGTCGACCACGAGATCGCCAACAACCTGCTGCTGCTCGGCGTGGTCGCCCTGCTCGCCGTCCAGGCCGCCGTCGCGCTCGCCGTCTGGCAGGCCAAACGGCTCGCCCGGCCGCTCACCGACCTCGCCGAGACCGCCGAACGGCTCGGCTCCGGCGACCCGCGCCCGCGCGACCGCCGGTACGGGGTGCCCGAGCTCGACCGGATCGCCGAGGTGCTGGACACCAGCGCCGAACGGATCGCCCGGATGCTCACCGCCGAACGCCGGCTCGCCGCCGACGCGTCCCACCAGTTGCGCACCCCGCTCACCGCGCTGTCGATGCGGCTGGAGGAGATCACCGCCCTCGCCGAGGAGCCGGAGACCGTCAAGGAGGAGGCCACCATCGCCCTCCAGCAGGTCGAACGGCTCACCGACGTCGTCCAGCGGCTGCTCACCACCCAGCGCGACCCGCGCAGCCCCACCGCCGTCGCCTTCGACCTGGACGAGGTGATCAAGCAGCAGGTGGAGGAGTGGGGTCCGACGCTGCGCGAGCAGGGCCGGGTGCTGTCCCTGGAGGGCCTGCACGGGGTCACCGCGGTCGGCACCCCGGGGACGGTCGCCCAGGTGCTCGCCACCCTGATCGAGAACTCGCTGATGCACGGCGCCGGGACGATCACCCTGCGGGTACGGCCCTCCGGCACCTCGGTGGTGGTCGAGGTGCAGGACCAGGGCGCCGGGGTGCCGGCCGACCTCGGCAACCGGGTGTTCGAGCGCGCGGTCAGCGGCCGCAATTCCACCGGCATCGGCCTGGCCGTCGCCCGCGACCTCGCGGAGGCGGACGGCGGGCGGCTGGAGCTGCTCTCGTTGAAGCCCGCGGTGTTCGCGCTCTTCCTCGGGCGCAGCCACGAGGACTGACGGCCCCGGGGGTCGGTCAGGCGGGCAGCACGCCCAGCTGGCGCATCAGGCCCATGACGTCCCACTGCCACCAGCCCTCGACGATCTTCCCGTCCTTGCAGCGGAAGGTCGTCGTGCCGCGGCCGATCACGGACTTGCCGGTGTTCGGCACGTTCCCGAAGGCGGCCTTCTGGGTGGCGTGCCAGGTCCACCGGGTGGCGACCTCGTCGCCCTCGGCGATCTGGCTCTCGATCTCGAAGGTGAAGTCGAAGGCGTTCATGTAGCCGCTGACCCGCTCCTTGACGGCCGGGAGGCCGACCGCGTCGCCCTCGCTGCCGAAGTCGTGGTCGCGGTAGTCGGCGGCCATGCACTCGTCGATGACGCTGAGGTCGCCCCGGGCGGTCCCGTCCAGGACCCGGTTCGCCAGGGTCTTGTTGAACTGGGAGTCGCGGACCACGTCGAGGTCGGTGAAGGTGGGCGGCTCCTCGCAGAGCGCCACCATCTCGCGGAAGATCCGGTCCGTCTCGGGGAGCTTCGAGTTCCGCATCGCCTCCTCGTAGGAGGGGAACTCCACGATCTCCACCACGTGCTGGGTGTCGGAGCGGTCGGTGGCGACCATCGCGTGGGAGGCGGTCCGCTTCCCGCGGGTCTGCGCGGCCCACGTGTCCATGAGCCGGTTGAGGTCGTCGAGCCTGTCGGTCTTGCAGTCGATGATCTGGACGAACGCCATGGCGAGCCTCCTGGGTCCCCCTCGGCCTCGATCGATCGTCCGCCGGCCGTGCTCGCCCTCGGTAACCACTGTCCTCTTGCGGGGGCGGGCGTGCCAGGGGGAGGGGCGCCTATGCGCGGAGGGGGTGCCTACTCGGCCTTGGCGTAGCGGATCTGCTCGGCGGCCAGCATCAGCTCGGCCTGGGCGGCCAGCTCCTGGCCGTCGGTGGCCTCGGCGGTCGCGGACGTCGTCGCGGTCGGCTCGGCGGTCTCGGGCAGCGCCTTGAAGACCCAGGTGCGGTACGAGAAGAACCGGAAGGCCGTGCCGGCGATCAGACCGATCACGTTCTTGGCGATCAGCTGGTCGGTGGCCGAGTGGTAGCCCAGCACGTGCACCGAGAAGGCGTTGATGCCGTTCTCGATCAGCATGCCGATGCCGCTGAAGACCAGGAAGAGCGTGATCTCCCGCTTGCGCGAGGCGGCGTCGCGGTCCCGGTACAGCCAGTAGCGGTAGCCGAGGTAGTTGGTCCCGATCGCGACGCTGGTGGCGATGTAGCCGGAGAGCGAGTTGACCGGCCCGGTCGCCTTGAGGCAGACCCAGAAGACGCCGGCGTTGACGATCACGCCCGTGACGCCGACGATGCCGAACTTCACGACTTCGCCCGACATCCCACGCAGTTTCTGCATGAGAGTGGGATTCGAAGCTGTGGTCGTCGCCATACCGGGTGGCCTCCATGTACCTGCGGGGAAAAGGGTGTCCCACTGGGCCGGGGGCACCCCTTGAGCCCTGCGTGCACGCACATGATCCGACCGCGCGGACGAGGACCTAGCCGTCCAGGCTACCCGCTTCCACCGAACGGCTCAGCCGTCCGGGGCAGGGGTTGACATCTACGCGCGTCCACTACTCACGGCCCCACCGCGGCTCCATGGCCCCCCACCGGCCCGGATATCCTGGCGGAGTGACTTCCCCGGGCAATGTGAATTTTCCAGTGGTGGGCATGATCGGTGGCGGGCAGCTGGCCCGCATGGCACACCAGGCGGGCATCCCGCTCGGGGTCAGGTTCAAGCTCCTCGCCGACACGCCCCAGGACTCCGCCGCACAGGTGGTCTCCGACGTCGTCCTCGGTGACTACCGCGACCTCGACACCCTGCGCCGCTTCGCGGCCGGGTGCGACGTCATCACCTTCGACCACGAGCACGTCCCCACCGAGCACCTGCGGGCCCTGGAGGCCGACGGCATCGCCGTCCGGCCCGGCCCGGAGGCGCTGGTCAACGCCCAGGACAAGGGCGTGATGCGGGCCAAGCTCGACTCCATCGGGGTGCCCTGCCCCCGCCACCGGATCGTCGCCGACCCGGCCGACGTCACCGCCTTCGCGAACGAGGGCACCGGCTACCCGGTCGTGCTCAAGACCGTCCGCGGCGGCTACGACGGCAAGGGCGTCTGGGTCGTCGACGACGAGCAGGAGGCGCAGGCGCCGTTCCTGGCCGGCGTCCCCGTGCTGGCCGAGGAGAAGGTCGACTTCGTCCGCGAGCTGGCCGCCAACGTGGTCCGCTCGCCCAGCGGCCAGGCCGTCGCCTACCCGGTCGTCGAGAGCGTCCAGGAGAACGGCGTCTGCGCCGAGGTCACCGCCCCCGCGCCCGACCTCGACCCCGCCCTGTCCGACGAGGCCCAGCAGCTCGCCCTGCGGATCGCCGGCGACCTCGGCATCGTCGGCCACCTCGCCGTCGAGCTGTTCCAGACCCGGGACGGCCGGATCCTGGTCAACGAACTCGCCATGCGCCCGCACAACTCCGGGCACTGGACCCAGGACGGCGCCGTCACCTCGCAGTTCGAGAACCACCTGCGGGCCGTCCTCGACCTCCCGCTCGGCGACCCCCGGCCGCGCGCCAAGTGGACCGTCATGGTCAACGTCCTCGGCGGCGACTACCCGGACATGTACCACGCCTTCCTGCACTGCATGGCCCGCGACCCCGGGCTGCGGATCCACATGTACGGGAAGGACGTGAAGCCCGGCCGCAAGGTCGGCCACGTCAACGTCTTCGGGGACGACCTCGACGACGTCCGCGAGCGCGCCCGCCACGCGGCCGCCTACCTGCGAGGAACGATCACCGAATGACCTCCACCGCTACGAGCCCCGTCGTCGGCATCGTGATGGGCTCGGACTCCGACTGGCCGGTCATGGAGGCCGCCGCCCAGGCCCTGGACGAGTTCGAGATCCCCTACGAGGTGGACGTCGTCTCCGCCCACCGGATGCCCCGCGAGATGGTCGCGTACGGCGAGCAGGCCCACCAGCGCGGCCTCAAGGCGATCATCGCCGGCGCCGGCGGCGCGGCCCACCTGCCGGGCATGCTGGCCTCCGTCACCCCGCTGCCGGTCATCGGTGTGCCGGTGCCGCTGCGCTACCTGGACGGCATGGACAGCCTGCTGTCGATCGTCCAGATGCCGGCCGGCGTGCCGGTGGCGACCGTCTCGGTGGCCGGCGCGCGCAACGCGGGCCTGCTCGCGGTGCGGATGCTCGCCGCCTTCGACCCGGAACTCACCGAGAAGATGACCGAGTTCCAGGCCGAGCTGAACAGCCAGGCCACCGAGAAGGGCAAGAAGCTCCGGGCCAAGGTGGCCGGCTCCGCGTCCTTCGGCTTCGGCAAGTAGGTCCCCGGCGGGGGTGGGGTAGAACAGGCCGTATGACTTCTCAGACGGACTCCTCCACCCCGCAGGACCGCTTGGACCGGGCCCGCGCCCTGCTGCGCACCGCCCCCGTGGTGGACGGCCACAACGACCTCCCCTGGGCGATGCGCGAGCAGGCCGGGTACGACCTCGGCGCGCTCGACCTCGCCGCCGACCAGAGCGACCGCCTGCACACCGACCTCGCCCGCCTCGCGGAGGGCGGGGTCGGCGCCCAGTTCTGGTCCGTCTACGTGCCCACCTCGCTGGCCGGCGACCACGCCGTGAGCGCCACCCTGGAGCAGGTCGACTTCGTCCACGCCCTGGTCGAGCGCTACCCGGACCGGCTGCGCCTGGCCCGTACCGCCGCCGACATGGAGGCCGCCCGCGCCGAGGGCCGGATCGCCTCGCTGATGGGCGCCGAGGGCGGCCACTCGATCGACTGCTCGCTGGCCACCCTGCGCGCCCTGTACGAGCTCGGCGTGCGCTACCTGACGCTCACCCACAACGACAACGTGCCGTGGGCCGACTCCGCCACCGACAAGCCGGTGGCCGGCGGGCTGACCGCGTTCGGCGAGGAGGTCGTCCGGGAGATGAACCGGCTCGGCATGCTGGTCGACCTCTCGCACGTCTCCGCCGACACCATGCGGGACGCCCTGCGGGTCACCGAGGCGCCGGTGGTCTTCTCGCACTCCTCCTCGCGCACGGTCTGCGAGCACCCGCGCAACATCCCGGACGACGTGCTCGCCCAGCTGCCCGCCAACGGCGGGGTCGCGATGGCCACCTTCGTCCCGAAGTTCATCCTCCCCGCGGCCATCGAGTGGACCCTCGCCGCCGACGAGAACATGCGCGCCCACGGCTTCCACCCGCTGGACACCACCCCGCCCGCGATGGAGCGCCAGCGCGCCTTCGAGGCCGCCAACCCGCGCCCGATCGCCACCCCGTCGACCGTCGCCGACCACCTCGACCACATGCGCGAGGTCGCCGGCATCGACCACATCGGCATCGGCGGCGACTTCGACGGCACCGCCTTCCTGCCCGCCGGGCTCGACTCGGTGGCCGGCTACCCCAACCTGGTCGCCGAACTCCTCGGCCGCCACTGGTCGGAGGCCGACCTGGCCAAGCTCACCTGGCACAACGCCGTCCGCGTCCTGCGGGACGCCGAGTCGGCCGCCGCCACGCTGCGCACCACCCGCCGGCCCTCCATCGCGACCATCGGCCGGCTCGACGGCTGATCCCGGCGTCCTAGCTCAGCAAGGGGATCTCGATGGCCGGGCACTTGTCCATCACCATCGAGACCCCGGCCGCCCGGGTCCGCCCGTACGCGGCCTCGTCCACCACGCCCAGCTGGAACCACACCGCCTTCGCCCCGACCGCCACCGCCTGGTCCGCCACCTCCCCGGCCAGCGCCCTGTTCACGAACACGTCCACCACGTCGACCTGGAACGGGATCTCGGCGAGCGAGGCGTACCCGGGCTCGCCGAGGACGGTCTCGGCCTTGGGGTGCACCGGCACGATCCGCTTGCCGTAGCGCTGCAGGACCCGGGCCACGCCGTACGCGGCCCGGGCGGTGTTGTTGGACAGGCCGACCACCGCCCAGGTGTCGCCGCTGCCGGTGAGGATCCCGCGGACCGTCGCTTCGTCGCCGTAGTTCGTCATGCCGGTGCCAACGACGGTCGCGGGCGGGGGATTCCGGGGCGGCTCAGGTGCGGAAGGCGTCGAGCTGCTCCTGGGCGGTGCCGTCGGCGTCCGGGCGCGAAAACGCCCGCCCCGGGACGAGCCGGGGCGGGCGGTGCGGGCGATGGGGAGCCGGATGTCAGCTCGGGCGGCCCAGGGCGCGGTAGGTCCAGCCGGCGGCGCGCCAGGCCTCGGCGTCGAGGACGTTGCGGCCGTCGAGCAGCCGGCGCTCGGCCACGACGGCGCCGAGCTCGGCCGGGTCGAGCTGCCGGAACTCGGCCCACTCGGTGAGGTGGAGGACGACGTGGGCGCCCTCGGCGGCCTCAAGGGCGGAGCCGGCGTAGGCCAGGGACGGGAACATCTTGCGGGCGTTGTCCACGGCCTTCGGGTCGTAGACGGTGACCTGGGCGCCCTGGAGCTGGATCTGGGCGGCCACGTTGAGGGCGGGGGAGTCCCGGATGTCGTCCGAGTCGGGCTTGAAGGCGGCGCCGAGGACGGCGACCCGGCGGCCCAGGAAGCCGCCGCCGCACTGCTCGCGGGCCAGCTCGACCATCCGGGAGCGGCGCCGCATGTTGATCGAGTCGACCTCGCGCAGGAAGGTCAGCGCCTGGTCGGCGCCGAGCTCGCCGGCCCGGGCCATGAACGCGCGGATGTCCTTGGGCAGGCAGCCGCCGCCGAAGCCGAGGCCGGAGTTGAGGAACTTGCGGCCGATCCGCTCGTCGTGCCCGAGCGCCGTGGAGAGCAGCGTGACGTCCGCGCCGGCCGCCTCGCAGACCTCGGCCATCGCGTTGATGAAGGAGATCTTGGTGGCCAGGAAGGAGTTGGCGGCGGCCTTCACCAGCTCGGCGGTCGCGTAGTCGGTGACCAGGAACGGCACCCCGGCCGCGATCGGCTCCGCGTACACCTCGCGCAGCAGCCGCTCGGCCCGCTCGCTGTGGGCGCCGACCACGATCCGGTCCGGCCGCAGGGTGTCCTGGACGGCGAAGCCCTCGCGCAGGAACTCGGGGTTCCAGGCGAGTTCGGCGTCCGCGCCGACCGGCGCCAGGGCGGCCAGCCGCTCGGCCAGCCGGGCCGCCGAGCCCACCGGGACGGTGGACTTGCCGACCACCAGGGCCGGCCGGGTCAGGTGCGGCGCCAGCTCGTCGATCGCGGTGTCCACGTACGACATGTCGGCGGCGAACTCGCCCTTGCGCTGCGGGGTGTTGACGCAGACGAAGTGGACGTCCGCGAACTCCGCGGCCTCCTTGGCGGAGGTGGTGAAGCGCAGCCGCCCGGTCGAGCCCTCGTGCCCGGCCACGTGCTTGAGCAGCAGGTCGGACAGGCCCGGCTCGTACATCGGGACCCGGCCCGCGGTGAGCGTGGCGATCTTCTCGGGATCGATGTCCAGACCCAGCACCTCGAAGCCGAACTCGGCCATCGCGGCGGCATGCGTGGCGCCGAGGTAGCCGGTGCCGATCACGGAGATGCGGAGGGTCACGGGTTCCCCTTGAGTTGCGGGTGCGGCCAGTAGAGGGTGCCCCTGATGCTATCCGCCCCGCCCGGGTGGGTACCGGTCGCCCGCTCGCCGAGGACGAGCCGAGGACGAGCCGAGGACGCTAGGCAGCCGCAGGTCGGAGCCCTAGGATCTCTACTGAACGGTAGTTAACCGCGATTCGACTCGGATCCGACGCCGATCGGACAACGGTCCGCGTCGACCACTGGACGACGAGGCAGGCATCATGGCGGGCAGCGCAGGGGCGGCTGACTTCGATCTCTTCCGCATCTCGGAGGAGCACGAGATGCTCCGTGAGGCGGTGCGTTCGCTGGCCGAGGCGAAGATCGCTCCGTTCGCGGCGGAGGTGGACGAGCAGGGTCGGTTCCCGCAGGAGGCGTTGGACGCGCTGACGGGCAACGATCTGCACGCGGTGCACGTGCCGGAGGAGTTCGGTGGTGCGGGGGCGGACGCGCTGGCGACGGTGATCGTGATCGAGGAGGTCGCGCGGGTGTGCGGCTCGTCGTCGTTGATCCCGGCGGTGAACAAGCTGGGGTCGCTGCCGGTGCAGCTGTCGGGTTCGGAGGAGTTGAAGGCGAAGTACCTGGGGGCGCTGGCGAGGGGCGAGGGGATGTTCTCGTACTGCCTGTCGGAGCCGGAGGCGGGTTCGGACGCGGCGGGGATGAAGACCCGGGCGGTGCGCGACGGTGACTTCTGGGTGCTGAACGGGGTGAAGCGCTGGATCACCAACGCGGGTGTCTCGGAGTTCTACACGGTGATGGCCGTGACCGACCCTTCGATGCGCTCGAAGGGGATCTCGGCGTTCGTGGTGGAGAAGGGCGACGAGGGGGTGTCGTTCGGGGCGCCGGAGAAGAAGCTGGGGATCAAGGGTTCGCCGACGCGTGAGGTGTACTTCGACAACGTGCGGATCCCGGCGGACCGGATGATCGGTGCGGAGGGTACGGGCTTCGCGACGGCGATGAAGACGCTGGACCACACCCGGGTGACGATCGCGGCGCAGGCGGTGGGCATCGCGCAGGGCGCGCTGGACTACGCGAAGGGCTACGTCCAGGAGCGCAAGCAGTTCGGGAAGGCGATCGCGGAGTTCCAGGGTGTGCAGTTCATGCTGGCGGACATGGCGATGAAGCTGGAGGCCGCGCGGCAGATGACGTACGTGGCGGCGGCGAAGTCGCAGCGCGGGGACGCGGACCTGACGTTCTTCGGTGCGGCGGCGAAGTGCTTCGCGTCGGACGTGGCGATGGAGGTGACCACGGACGCGGTGCAGCTGCTGGGTGGTTACGGGTACACGCGGGACTACCCGGTGGAGCGGATGATGCGGGACGCGAAGATCACCCAGATCTACGAGGGCACCAACCAGGTCCAGCGGATCGTGATGGCCCGCAACCTGCCGTAGTCGACCGGCGCTTCGCAACGGCCCCCGACCGCCTCCGCGCGGTCGGGGGCCGTTTGCCGTCCGGCCGCCTCTCCGGTCGCCCCTCCGGCTGTCCGTCCGGCTGTTCGTCCGGCGTCGAACTTTCCTGGACGAACGGGCTGCCGAATGTCATAAATGATCGTCAACTCGTTTGCCGAGCACGATCATTGCGGGAGTCCACGGATCATGAGCAGCACCCCCGAGCAGCACGCCGACGGCAAGGTCTGGCTGATCACCGGCGCCAACTCCGGCTTCGGCCAGGCCATCGCCGAGGCCGCGCTGGCGGCCGGCGACACCGTCGTCGCGGCCGCCCGCCGCCCCGAGACGCTGGCTGGCCTGGCCGCCGCCCACCCCGGTCGGCTGGTGCCGGTGCGACTGGACGTCACCGACCAGGAGGGGATCCCCGCCGTGGTCGCCGAGACCGTGCGACAGCACGGCCGGATCGACGTCCTGGTCAACAATGCCGGGCGCGGCGTGATCGGCGCCGTCGAGGAGACCACCGACGGCGAGCTGCGCGAGCTCATGGAGCTGCACTTCTTCGGCCCGGCCGCGCTCACCCGGGCCGTGCTGCCGCACATGCGCGCCCAGGGCAGCGGTGCCGTGGTGCAGATGAGCAGCATGGGCGGCCGCTTCTCCTTCCCCGGCGTCGGCGCCTACTCGGCCACCAAGTTCGCCCTGGAGGGGCTGTCCGAGGCGCTGGCCCAGGAGGTGGCCGGCTTCGGGATCAAGGTGCTGATCGTCGAGCCGGGGTCGTTCCGGACCGGCTTCGCGGGCGGTGGCGCGCTCGCCCAGTCCGCCCCGATCGAGGCCTACGAGCCGCTCGTCGGCCCGGTCCGCACCGGCCTGCCGGACTCCGACGGCAAGCAGCCGGGCGACCCGGTGAAGGCCGCCGAGGCGATCCTGGCCGCGCTGGCCGCCGAGCGGACCCCGCTGCGGCTGGCGCTCGGCACCGACGCCGTGGACGCGGTGCTGGGCAACCTGGACGGCGCCCGCCAGGAGGCCGAGGCCTGGGCGGCGGTCGGCCGCGGCACCGACTTCCCGGCCGGGGCCTGATCCCCGCCCCGGCCGCGCGCCCGCCGCGTGTCAGCCGCGCGCCGGGAAAACCGGGCGACGGCGGGCAGCCGGGTTTCCTAGGCTGCCTGCCATGTCCGACAAGATCATTCTCGCCCGGCTCACCCCCGACAACATCGACGCCGCCCTCGCCCTGCGGGTCCGCCCGGACCAGGAGGGCCTGGTCGCCCCGGTGGCGAAGTCGCTGGCCGAGGCGTACGTGTACGGGGACACGGCCTGGCCACGGCTGATCCTGGACGGCGGACGGCCGGTCGGCTTCGTGATGGCCTTCTTCGACATCCGCTTCGACCCCGAGCGGCCCGGCGACCGCCCCCGCTCCGGCCTGTGGCGCCTGCTGGTCGACGCCGGGGA
The DNA here is from genome assembly GCF_042884005.1 of Kitasatospora sp. NPDC058162. Lineage (NCBI taxonomy): Bacteria > Bacillati > Actinomycetota > Actinomycetes > Kitasatosporales > Streptomycetaceae > Kitasatospora > Kitasatospora sp. NPDC058162. The sequence goes on along the minus strand of NZ_JBHVUS010000042.1, from coordinate 42,721 downwards.
GCAGGGCGGCGGCTACGGCCGGTTCGCGGTCGAGCAGGTCTGCGCGGAGATCCGCCGCCGCGGCGGAACCCGGGCGACGGTCACCTACCACCCGGGCCAGGACGGCCCGGCCGGGTTCTACGCCCGGCTGGGCTTCCGCCCGACCGGGGAGCTGAGCGGCGACCAGGAGGTGGCGGAGGTGGAGCTGTAGGGGGCCGTCCGCTCGTCCGTCCGCTCGTCCGTCCGCTCGTCCGGGGCGGCTCAGTCGAGCAGCGCGGCCGCCTGCTCCCTGGCCTGCCGCAGCCAGTCGGCGCGTTCGGCGGCGGGGGAGTCGGTGACGGTGCGGAAGACCGTCCGCCGGACGTCGGCGACGCCGACGTACGGCAGCACGCAGGCGGCCCAGATCCGCTCCAGCGGGTCGCCGAACTCCTCGCGCTCCCGGGGCTCGGGGGTGTCCGAGGTGTTCAGCACCAGGGCCCGCCCGGCGCGCAGCAGTCCGGCCGGCTCGCCGTCGGCGGTGCCGAGCTTGTACGCGACGCCGGGGACCAGCACCCGCTGCACCCAGCCGGTCAGGACGGCGGGTGGCATGCCCCACCAGTTGGGGTGGATCAGCACCAGGGCGTCCAGGGTGGCCACCTCGGCGCGGTGCGCGGCGAGTTGGGGGTCGGCGGTGGCCCCGGCGTCGGCGACCGTCCCGGTCTCCTCGGCGGTGAGCAGCGGTCCGAACCCGTCGGCGTACAGGTCGTGCGCCCGGACCTCGCAGCCGCGCCCGCGCAGCTCGTCCACCACGGCCTCGTACAGGGCGTGGTTGAAGCTGCCCGGCCGCGGATGTGCCAGGTAGACCCCGATCCGGTTCATGTCCCGTCCCCCTCAGGCTGGTTGGAGGCCGATGCTACTGGCCCGCCGCTCCCGGGTACGGGCCCGCGGGCCGCGCGGTCCACGCCCGGCACTGTGTGCACACGCACGCACCCTCGGTACGATGAACGGCATGGACCGCGCCGATCTCTCCTTGGGCCCCCTGTCGGAGCAGGACCACGCCTTCTACGGCCTGGTCTGGGCCGGCACCACCCTGGCCGCCCGGGTGGACCGGGAACTCGCCCGGGTGCACGGGCTGCCGCTGTCCTGGTTCGAGGTGATGCTCTGGCTGGCCGGCCAGGAGGAGCCGGTGGCCGCCTCCGACCTCGGCGCCAAGACCATGCTCAGCCGCAGCCAGGTCTCCCGGGTGGTGGACGCCCTGGCCGGGCGCGGGCTGGTGGCCCGTACGCCCTCGGCCTCGGACGCGCGCTCGGTGCGGATCGAGCTGACCGAGCAGGGCCGCGCCCTGTTCGCGGAGGCGGACGCCACCCGGCGGGCCGCCCTGGCCCCGGTGTTCACCGACCGGCTGGACGCGGCGGACATCGCCGCCCTGGAGACGGTCTGGCGCAAGCTCAAGGCCTGAGTCCGCCGCTCCGGCCGCTCCCGCCGGGGGCCGAGCCGCTACGCAGCGGCCGACTGCCCGGCGGCGCCGGCGATCACCTCGTCCAGCACCTCGCGCGAGCGCAGCAGATCGGAGATCATCCGGTCGATCCGCTCCCGCTCCGAGGTGAGCTCCTCGACCAGCATCGGGGTGGCGGTCTCGCTCGGGCCGCCGTCGGAGTCCCGCATGCAGGGGAGGATCTTGTAGATCGTGCGGCTGTTCAGCCCGGCGGCGAACAGCTCCTGGATGTGCACCACCCGGTCCACCGCCATCTCCGGGTACTCCCGGTGGCCGCCCTGGGTGCGCCGGGCGACCAGCAGGCCCTGCTGCTCGTAGTACCGCAGCGAGCGCTCGCTCACGCCCGTGCGCCGGGCCAGTTCACCGATCCGCATGCCGTCACCCCGCCGTTCCGACCGAAGGCTTGAACCTGACACCGATGTTAGCTTCTACCGTTCCGGCATGACGACGAACGCGGAACCCGGCAGCCTCTTCCAGCCCACCCGACTCGGCCCGCTGCACCTCCCCAACCGCCTGGTGATGGCGCCGATGACCCGCACCCGGGCCGGGGCCGACGGCGTTCCCGGCCCGCTCATGGCCACCTACTACGGGCAGCGCGCCAGTGCCGGGCTGATCATCGCCGAGGCCGCCACCCCGAACCGGGTCGGCCGGACGTACGCCGGGATCCCCGCCATCCACGCGCCCGAGCACGTCACCGGCTGGCGCGGCGTGACCGGGGCGGTGGACGCGGCCGGCGGCCGGATGTTCCTCCAGCTCCAGCACGGCGGCCGGATCGGCCACCCGGACAACAGCGGGCTGCACCCGGTGGCGCCCTCGCCGGTCGCCCTGCCGGAGCCGATCCACACCCCGGGCGGGCCCCGCGAGTCCGTCGTCCCGCGGGAGCTCACCGCGGAGGAGATCCGGCAGACCACGGCCGACTTCGCCGCCGCCGCCCGCAACGCCGTCGAGGCGGGCTTCGCCGGGGTCGAGGTGCACGGCGCCAACGGCTACCTGCTGCACCAGTTCCTCGCGCAGAACACCAACCGGCGCACCGACGCCTACGGCGGGCCGGTCGCGCACCGGATCCGCTTCGTCGTCGAGGTGGTCCGGGCGGTCGCCGCCGAGATCGGCCCCGAGCGGGTCGGCCTGCGGCTCTCGCCCGGCAGCACCCTCCAGGGCATCGCCGAGGGCGACACCGCCGAGATCTACCGCGCCCTGGTCGGCGAACTCGCCGGGGACGGCCTCGGCTACCTGCACGTGGTCTTCGCCGACCCGGCGGACGCCGTCTTCCAGGAGATCCGCAAGACCTGGCCCGGCACCCTGATCGCCAACCCGGTGCTCGGCTGGGGCGGCCCGCTGCCCGAGGACGGCGGCCGCGCCGCCGCCGAGGCGCTGCTCGCGGCCGGCGCCGACCTGATCTCCTTCGGGCGCGGCTTCCTCGCCAACCCCGACCTGGTCGAGCGCCTGCGGACCGGGGCAGCGCTCAACCCCGTCCGGGACGGGCTGATGTACGCCGACGGCCCCGAGGGATACACCGACTATCCGACCCTCGCCGGGCAACACGCCTAACACGCCGCCGTGACCTCGCGCCCTACGGGGGTGGCGCGCGACGTCCGGCCGGTCGTGCCATGATCCCTGCATGGGTTCCAACGTTTTCTTCGACATCACCATCAACGACGAGCCGGCCGGCCGCATCGTCTTCAAGCTGTACGACGACGTCGTGCCGAAGACCGCGCGCAACTTCCGCGAGCTGGCCACCGGCCAGAACGGCTTCGGCTACGAGGGCTCCGGCTTCCACCGCGTGATCCCCGCCTTCATGCTGCAGGGCGGTGACTTCACCAACCACAACGGCACCGGTGGCAAGAGCATCTACGGCGCGAAGTTCGAGGACGAGAACTTCACGCTCAAGCACACCCGCCCGGGTCTGCTGTCGATGGCCAACGCCGGCAAGAACACCAACGGCTCGCAGTTCTTCATCACTACCATCGTCACCGACTGGCTGGACGGCAAGCACGTCGTCTTCGGCGAGGTCGTCGAGGGCATGGACATCGTGAAGAAGATCGAGGGCCTCGGCTCGCAGAGCGGCCGCACCTCGGCCGTCATCAAGATCGCCAAGTCCGGCGAGGTCGAGTCCGTCTGACCGCAGCCCTCCTGGGCCCCTGACGCACGCCACCGCCCCGGAGCGGGGAGTCGGATCCGCCGACCTCCCGCTCCGGGGCGGTGGTGTCTCCCGGGCCGCGTCCTCGGTCGAAGGACCGATGCCGGACGCCCGCCGCCCGGGTGGAGAATGGGCGGGTGGATCATGAAAAGGCGTACGAGGGACTGACGCCGGCCGTGCGGGCGGCCTACCTGGAGCGGATCGGGGTGCCGGATCCCGGGGCACCGTCGGCGGCGGGTCTGGCGCGACTGCAGGAGGCCCATCTGCGGGCCGTCCCGTTCGAGAACCTGAGCGTCCACCTCGGCGAGCCGATCGTGCTGGACCCGGCGGCGCTGGTGGCGAAGGTCGTGGACCGGCGGCGCGGCGGCTTCTGCTACGAACTCAACGGCGCCTTCGCCGAGTTGCTGAGCTCGCTGGGATACCGGGTGAGCCTGCTGGCCGCCCGGGTCTTCGACGGGGAGCGGCCCGGGCCGCCGTTCGACCACCTGGCGCTGCGGGTCGACCTGGACGAACCCTGGCTGGTCGACGTGGGGTTCGGCCGCTTCACCCGGCTCCCGGTGCGCCTGGACGGGCGCGACGGGCAGTCCGACCCGCACGGCACGGCGCTGCTCCGGCCGCACGGCGAGCACGGCGACCTGGACGTCCTGCTGGACGGGGTGCCGCAGTACCGGATCGGCCGACGCCCGTACCCGCTGGCCGACTTCGTGCCGACCTGCTGGTGGCACGCCACCTCGCCGAAGTCCCCGTTCGCCCGGGGGGCCACCTGCTCGGTGCTCACCGCGGACGGCGGCCGCACCACCCTCAACGGCGGCACCCACCTGGTCCGCACCGCCCCCGACGGCACCCGCACCGAGGAGCAACTGACCGAGGCCGCCGCGCTGTCCGCGTACCGCGAGCACTTCGGCATCGCGCTCGACCGGCTGCCGGGGGCCGCCTCGGCCTGACGAAGACGGGGGCCTGTCCGTCGGACAGGCCCCCGTCAGGCAGACGTAGCGGCTACTTGAACTCCGGCACCGCGGAGTCGTTCTTGAAGGCCTCGAAGACCTGCTTGGACTTGGTGGCGTCCCACTGCACCGCCGACTCGCCGGTCTTGGTGTGGTAGTCGGCGTTGCCGATCGGGACGGTCATGGTCTTGCCGCCGCCGCCGTTGACGTCCTTCATGGCGAGGAAGAGCGAGCCCAGGTCGGTCAGCCCGCAGTCGTCGTCGACGATCAGGGTGCCGAGCGCCGAGTCGACCAGCGGGTAGAAGGTGAACGGGTTGAGCACGGTGCCCGGGGAGGCCGCCTGGTGGGCGAGGGCGCCGAGGAACTTCTGCTGGTTGCGCATCCGGCCGAGGTCCTGGTCGGCCATCTGGTGGCGCTGGCGGACGAAGGCCAGGGCCTGGACGCCGTTGAGGGTCTGGTCGCCGGCCTTGAGGTCGAGGCCGGAGTCCCGGTCCTTGATGTCCTGGTCGATGTGCATCTGGACGCCGCCGATGGAGTCGACGATGCCGGCGAACCCGGCGAAGCCGATCTCGGCGTAGTGGTCGATGTGGATGCCGGTGTTCAGCTCGACGGTCTGCACCAGGAGCCGGCCGTTGCCGTTGGCGAAGGCCGAGTTGATCTTCGAGGTGGTGGCCTTGACGGTCTTCCCTGCGCTGGTCTTGAACTCGGGGATCGGCACCCAGGAGTCGCGCGGGATGCTCATCAGCGTGTTCCCGTTGTCCCCGATGTGCAGGATCATCATCGAGTCGCTGCGCTTGCCCTCGACGTCGTGGCCGGTGTGCATGGTGTCCATCTGGGACTCGCTGAGGCCATCGCGGCTGTCGGAGCCGACGATCAGCCAGTTGGTGCCCTTGCCGGCGGCCGGGCGGCCCGGGTAGTCGGCCAGCACGTTCTCGTGGTTGAGCTTGGAGTCCGCCCAGAACCAGGTGGAGACGCCGGTCACCATGACGGCGATCAGCAGGCCGAAGACCGTCCACTTCACGATCCGCCGCCGCGGCCAGCGCCGGGCCTGCGCCCCGGTGGGCCGGGCACCGCCGGGGCCGCCCGGGCCGCCGGGCCGACCCGGTCCGCCAGGCCCGCCGGGACCACCGGGGCCCGGTCGGCCGGTACCGCCGGGGGCGGCCTGCGGCGGGACGCCGCCGAGACGGGACGGCTCCGGCTGCCGGGGGGCGGGCGCGCCGGCCCCGCGCGGGTTGAGGGAGGACGGCAGCGGCGGCTCGGACGCCGCACCGCCGCCGTTGCCTCCGTACGGGTTCCCGCCGCCGCTCGGGCGGCCCTCCTGCCACGTGTTCATGCCGTCGAGGATGCCCGACCCCGGTCGGGCTGACTCCCCCCGGGGGGCCTGCCAGGCCTCTTGTAGCAGTTTTGATGCACGCACCGGATCGTTCCGGCGTGAAACGCGCCGGTCACCTCCGTACCAGTTGCTGAAACGATTCTTGACCGCTTCGAACGCACCGTGTTTGCATTTCGGGCATGGATCAGAGTTGGGCACTCACGCGTCGGCGCCACGTCGACCTGCAGCGTGTGTCCGGTTCGCTCTGTCGCCGCTGAAGCGCGCCCGCCGAGACCGTCGATTCCCGTCGACCCTCCGTCGACCCTCCGTCGACCCCCGTCGCAGCAGCCGAGCAGGGCCGCTGCGGAGCGTCGCCCCCGCTTCCAGCCAGAGGTGAACCCATGGCCACCGTCCTGTCCGTTTCCGGCTCCCCGTCCGCCACCTCCCGCACCACCCGGCTGCTGCGCCACATCGACGCGCGCCTGGTCGACCGCGGCCACCAGGTCATCCCCTTCGAGGCCCGCAGCCTGCCCGCGCAGGCCCTGCTGTCCGGCGACTTCGACCACCCCGGGATCGTCGCCGCCACCGAGCTGTTCGCCCGCGCCGACGGTGTCGTCATCGGCACCCCCGTCTACAAGGCCGCCTACTCCGGCCTCCTCAAGGCCCTGCTCGACGTGCTCCCGCAGTACGCGCTGGCCGGCAAGGCCGTCCTGCCGCTGGCCACCGGCGGCTCGCCCGCGCACGTCCTCGCCGTGGACTACGCGCTGCGCCCGGTGCTCAGCTCGATGGGCGCGGGCCACATCACCCAGGGCTGGTTCGTGCTCGACCGCCACATCACCGTCGGGGAGGACGGCCGGACCCTCGTCGAGTGCGAGACCGACGCCCAGCTCGTCCCCGTGGTGGAGGGGTTCGCCGACGCCCTCGAACGGCTGGCCGCACCGGTGCTGACCGGCTGAGCCGCCGGCCGCCCCGCCCCGTACGGGGCGTCCCCGAGAAGGCCCGCGGCGCCCCCTAGGGGGAGGGGGTGCCGCACCCGTAGAACCTTGGTTGCAGCGCTTCATTCCGACGGAGGACGAGCCGAACGGCACCGGCTCCTAACGTGGTTCCTACATCCCCGCCCCACAGAGCGCGGCCCGATCCGGTCGGGTCCGCGACCCGGCCGTGCCGGGAGGGTGGGGGTCGACGGGTGGGCCACTTCTTAGGAGACTCCAGTGACGACGGCAGCAGCCGTGTACGACCCCCAGCTTCCCGGCGGTCCGTCCGCCGTCGCCGCCTCGGCCCGCCAGGTGACCAAGGCCTACGGTTCGGGCGAGACCAGGGTCACCGCGCTCGACGCGGTCGACGTGGACATCCAGCGCGGCCGCTTCACCGCGATCATGGGCCCCTCCGGCTCCGGCAAGTCCACCCTGATGCACTGCCTGGCCGGGCTGGACACGGTCACCAGCGGACAGATCCGGATCGGCGACACCGAGATCACCGGCCTGAAGGACAAGCAGCTGACCAGGCTGCGCCGGGACAAGATCGGCTTCATCTTCCAGGCGTTCAACCTGCTCCCGACCCTGAACGCGCTGGAGAACATCACGCTGCCGATGGACATCGCCGGCCGCAGGCCCGACCAGGCCTGGCTGGACCAGGTGGTGGAGACCGTCGGCCTGGCCGGCCGGCTCAAGCACCGCCCGACCCAGCTCTCCGGCGGCCAGCAGCAGCGCGTCGCGGTGGCCCGCGCGCTGGCCGCCCGCCCCGAGATCATCTTCGGCGACGAGCCCACCGGGAACCTGGACTCCCGGGCCGGCGCCGAGGTGCTGACCTTCCTGCGCCGCTCGGTGGACGAGCTGGGCCAGACCATGGTCATGGTCACCCACGACCCGGTCGCCGCCGGCTACGCGGACCGCGTGCTCTTCCTCGCCGACGGCGTGATCGTCGACGAGATGCACGCGCCGACCGCCGACTCCGTCCTCGAACGCATGCGCCGTTTCGACGGCAAGCGCACCAGCTGAGCGGCGGGACGACGAAACCATGCTGCTCAAGACCTCACTGCGGAGCTTCTTCGCCCACAAGGGCCGGATGGCGCTCTCGCTGATAGCCGTCGTGCTGTCGGTCGCCTTCGTCTCCGGCACCCTGGTGTTCTCCAACACCGCCACCAGCACCTTCTCCAAGCTGTTCGCCGCGACCGCCTCCGACCTCTCGGTCCAGCCGCCCAAGCCGGCCGACGACGAGGAGCCGCAGGCCGGCGACAAGCCCGCCACCGTCCCGGCCGCGCTCGCCCAGCAGGTCGCCGCGCTGCCCGGCGTGAAGACCGCCGTCGGCCAGGTCATGGTCGGCAACGCGATCCTGGTCAACCCGGCCACCGACAAGCTGGTCGGCCCGACCAGCGGCGCGCCGACCCTGGTCGGCAACTGGACCGACACCCCGCGCAACGCGGTGAAGATCACCTCCGGGCACGTCCCGCAGAACTCCGGCGAACTGGTGCTGGACGCGGACACCGCCAAGAAGGCCAAGCTCGGCGTCGGCGACCGGATCCGGGTCGACAACGCGGGCGGCCGGCACCCGTACACGATCGTCGGCATCGCCACCTTCACCACCACCAACCCCGGTGCGGCGCTGGCCTTCCTGGACACCGCGACCGCCCAGCAGGTGCTGCTCGGCAAGCAGGCCTACACCTCCGTCGAGGCCTTCGGCGACGGCAGCCGCGGCAACGACCAGCTCAAGGCCGACGCCCTCGCCCAGGTCGGCGGCGGCTACCAGTTCAAGACCGCGGCCGAGCAGAAGGACGAGAACACCAAGTCGATCGGCAGCGGCCTCGACTTCATGAAGTACGCGATGCTCGGCTTCGCCGGGATCTCGCTGATCGTCGGCGGCTTCCTGATCATCAACACCTTCTCGATGCTGGTCGCCCAGCGCACCCGCGAGATCGGCCTGCTGCGCGCCATCGGCGGCAGCCGGGCGCAGGTCAACGGCTCGGTGCTGGTCGAGGCGCTGATCCTGGGCGTGCTCGGCTCGACCCTCGGCGTGGCGGCCGGCCTGGGCGTCGCCGTCGGCCTGATCAAGCTGATGAACGCGATCGGCATGGACCTCAACGCGAGCGACCTGGTGATCGGGCCCGACGTCTTCACGGCCGGGTACGCGGTCGGCATCCTGATCACCGTCATCGCGGCCTGGATCCCGGCCCGCCGGGCCAGCCGGATCGCCCCGATGGCCGCCCTGCGCGACCACGGCACCCCGGCCGAGGCCCGCTCCAACCTCGTCCGGACGATCCTCGGCGTACTGCTCACCGGCGGCGGCGCGGGCCTGCTGGTGCTCGCCGGCACGGCGGACAAGGCGGGCACCGGCGGGCAGCTCCTGGGCCTGGGCCTGCTGCTCACCCTGATCGGCTTCGTGGTGCTCGGCCCGCTGCTGGCCACCGTCGTCATCAAGGTGCTCGGCGCCATGCTCCCGGCCCTGTTCGGGCCCTCCGGCAAGCTCGCCCAGCGCAACGCGATGCGCAACCCGCGCCGGACCGGCGCCACCGCCGCCGCCCTGATGATCGGGCTGGCGCTGGTGATCGGCTCCTCGGTGTTCAGCTCCTCGGCGGTCAGCTCGGCCAGCGCGCAGATCGACAAGTCGGTGGGCGTGGACTACATCATCGGCGGCGGCCGGACCGGGGTCACCCCGGAGATGATCGACGCGGTGAAGCGCACCCCGGGCATCGACCACGTCACCGTCCAGAAGGAGTTCAAGGCCGCGAAGATCCGACTGGCCGACGGGCAGAGCGCGAGGACGGGCCTGGCCGCGGTGCCGCCCGGCTTCTTCACCATCGACTTCCACCCCACGGTCAGCTCCGGCGCGGTGGACGCGGTCGCCCGCGGTGAACTCGGGATCGGCGAGAACTTCGCCAAGGACCACGGCCTCAAGGTCGGCGACCGGGTGACCGTCGACTACGGCGGCGGCCGCACCCAGACGCTGCCGGTCGGGGTGGTGTTCCAGAAGGGCGGACTGCTGGGCGACGGGACCTTCGTCGACCTGGACACCATGACCAAGGCCGTCCCGACCGACGCGCAGCCGGCCGTCGAGACCTTCTTCGCCAAGGCCTCCTCCGGCACCGACGTCGCCAAGACGCTCACCGCCCTGGAGGACGCGCTCCGGCAGTACCCGCAGCTGATGGTCAAGGACCAGGCGGGCTACAAGGAGCTGATGCAGTCCCAGATCAACACCCTGCTCTACCTGATCTACGGCCTGGTCGGCCTGTCGATCACCGTCGCGGTGCTCGGCGTGGTCAACACCCTGGCCCTGTCGGTGGTGGAGCGGACCCGCGAGATCGGCCTGCTGCGGGCGATCGGGATCTCCCGCCGCCAGCTGCGCCGGATGATCCGGCTGGAGTCCGTGGTGATCGCCCTGTTCGGCGCGGTGCTCGGCACCGGGCTGGGCCTGGCCTGGGGCGTCACCGCCCAGCGGGTGCTGCGGGACCAGGGCCTCGGGATGCTCTCCGTCCCGACCACCACGGTCGTGGTGACGCTGGTCTCCTCGGTGGTGATCGGTCTGGTCGCCGCCCTCGTCCCGGCCTTCCGGGCCGGACGGATGAACGTCCTCGCGGCCATCGCGACGGACTGACCCGGCGACGGGGGACGTCGGGTCGACCCACGGGGGAACGGGGGACGGCGGGGGCCGGGTGCGCACGAGCACCCGGCCCCCGCCGTACGCGAAGCCGCTGAGATGATCGTGCGATGTTCCCCTCGGACGCTCCGCCGCTGCCCAGCGCCGCGCCCCTCACCGCCGCGGCGGCCGCCAACTGGCGCGCCGCCCGCACGGCTTGGCGGCTGGACAGCCGCTGGCTCGCCCTCGCCCCGCTCGCCTTCCTGATCCTGGCCGCCGCCGTGGAGCCGGAGAACGCCGGCCGGTGCAACGACCAGGGCATCTGCCGGGAGCCCTGGGGCGAGACCCTGGCGATCTGGACGGTGCTGGCCGAGGCGGTCCTGCTGGCGGCGCGGATCCGCCCCCGGCTGCTGGTCCCGCCGGTCGCCCTGGCCCTGCTCTGGTACGTCCCGGACGGCCTGGTCACCCCGACCGCCCGCTGGTCGGCCGTCCTGCTGAACCTGCTGCTCACCGCCGTCCTGCTCCGGGCCGAGACCGGCCGCCGCAACGCCCGCCGGCAGCTGGACGAGCTGATGGCCCCGCCCGTCCCCTTCCCGTGGACGGCCGCCGGCGCGCCCTCGCCCGTCCGGAGCAACCCGCCGGTGGTGCGCCGCGTCCTCGGCGGGGTGCTACTCCTGGTAGCCCTGGTGCCCCCGCTGTACGGCCTCTGGGCCCAGGCCCGGCAGGACGCCGCCTTCGAGCAGGCCGCCCGGGTCACCGCCACGGCGGGCACCGCCGACCAGGACGGCGTGCTGACCGTCCGCTTCCAGCCGCCCGGCGGCGGCCCGGAGCGCACCGCCGCCCTGGACGTCCGGTGGGCCCGGCAGCCGCAGCCCGGCGAGCCCGTCCCGCTGCAGGTCGACGGCGACTCCGTGCGTGCCGTCGGCGACGGCTACGACCTCTCCGACCAGCTGACCCTCGGCGGCCTGCTCGCCCTGTTCGGCGTCCTGCTGCTCGCCTCGGCCGCCGCCGCCGAGGCCCGCCGCACCCGGCCCGCCTTCGAGGGCTCGGCGCCCGCGCTGGCCGTCCGGGTCCGGACCGACGTCCGGGGCGACCTGCTGGTGCTGCCGCTGGACGGCCCGCCGGACGGGCCCGCGCTCTGGCGGGTGGTCGAGCGCGACCGCTACCTGTGGTCCCCGGACGGCGGCCCGGACGGTGAGGGCCCCGGCTGGGTGCCCGACGAGACGGACGACGACGAGGAGGACTGCCCCGGCCCGGCCCAGCTGTACGACGGGCGGGACGAGGAGCAGGGGGAGCTCTACTACCGCGCCACCCCCGCCCGGGCCGCCGAGCGGATGGCCGGGCCCGGCGAACCCGTCCCCGCGGTGCTCTACCGGGGCCCGGACGGGCCCGACCGGCAGCTCCTGGTGCGCCCCGCCCTGCTGGACGGCGACCCGCAGTGGGGGGCCGCCGTGGTCGTGCCCGCCGCCAAGGCCCCGCGGCCGCACCGCAAGGCCACCCGCCTGCGTCGGGACGAGCTCGCCGTCGCCGCGCTCACCGCCGAGACGGTGGCCGCCGCCCCGGCCCCCGGCCCGGAGGCCCGGCGGCTGGCCGCCCGCCGCTGGGAGATCCCGCCGGCCCTGAGGGTGCTGCCCGCCCCGGCGATGGCGCTGCTGCTCGCAGCCGCCGTGGTGTACCTGAGCGGGGACGACTGGTGGGAGGGACTGGTGCGCCCGCTCTGGCTCGGCTCGTCGGCGATCCTCGGCAGCGCCCACGCGCTGTCCTGGCAGCTGGTCGCCGACCGGGACGGCCTGCGGGTGGCCACCGCGCTGCGCACCCGCAGCTACCGGTGGCAGCAGATCAGCGCGGCCGCCGTGCACCGCCACCGGCTGACCATCCGGCTGCGCGGCGGGGACGACCTCGCCATCGGCGGTCGGGCGCTGTCCTGGCTGGCCCGCCGGCTCGACGAGCGGTACGACCCGGCGGAGCTGGCCCGCGCGGTCGCCACCGCCGCCCACCGCCCCGACCTGCGCCCGGACCGGGCGCTGCCGGACCGGCTGGGCAGCCCCCAGCACCTGGTGAACACCCTGTCGCTGGCCGGCTTCGTGTTGTTCACCGTCGTTCACCACATGCTCTGAACCCGCCGTGAATCCATGCCGAACCTGCACGGTTCCCCCGCCGATTCGGGCCCGGGGGAACAGGGCGGTACGGTGAGCGTGATCACGGCGCCGGTGCCGCCCTCCGGGGAGCCGGGAGCCGCCGGACCGGGACAAGACGGATATGCGTCGACACCGGTACGGTTGGCCCCGATGAACACCAAGGCTGCTGAGGAGCTGCCGGCTGTTTCCGTGATCATGCCGGTGCTCAACGAGGAACGACACCTGCGCACGGCGGTCCGGCGCATCCTGGACCAGGACTACCCCGGACCGATGGAAGTGGTGCTCGCCCTCGGCCCCTCCACCGACCGCACCGCCGAGATCGCGGCCGAGCTGGTGGCCGAGGATCCGCGGGTGCGCACGGTGGACAACCCCACCGGCCGCACCCCCGCGGGGCTGAACGCCGCGATCCGGGCCTCGCAGTACCCGATAGTCGTACGGGTGGACGGCCACGGGCTGCTCACGCCCGGCTACATCGCCACCGCGGTCCGGCTGCTCGGCGAGATGGACGCCGCCAACGTCGGCGGCATCATGCACGCCGAGGGCGAGACCGAGTGGGAGCACGCGGTCGCGGCCGCGATGACCTCCAAGATCGGCGTCGGCAACGCGGCCTTCCACACCGGCGGCCTGGCCGGCCCGGCGGACACCGTGTACCTCGGGGTGTTCCGGCGCGAGGTGCTGGAGCGGCTCGGCGGCTACAACGAGGAGTTCATCCGCGCCCAGGACTGGGAGCTGAACTACCGGATCCGCCAGGACGGCGGGCTGGTCTGGTTCACCCCGCAGCTGAAGGTGACGTACCGGCCGCGGCCCTCCGTCCGGGCGCTGGCCAAGCAGTACAAGGACTACGGCCGCTGGCGCCGGGTGGTCACCCGCTACCACCGCGGCTCGGTCAACCTGCGCTACCTGGCCCCGCCGAGCGCGCTGCTCGCGGTGGTCCTCGGCCTGGTGCTGGGCACCGCCGTCCACCCGGCCTTCCTCGCGGTGCCCGGCGTCTACCTGCTGGGCATCCTCGGCGGCGCGGTGGTCGAGGGCCGCGGCCTGTCCTTCCGGGCCCGGGCGCTGCTGCCGGTGGCGCTCGCGACCATGCACCTCAGCTGGGGATTCGGCTTCATCACCTCGCCGCGCTCGCTGGCCCGCCGGGTGATAAGGAGCGTCGGCCCGTCCTCGAAGGACGTGCTCTCCCAGACCGGTTGACGCCCGGACCGGCTACCGTCGGTCCGCATGGGGACAGTTGAGGACGGTGCCGCCGCCGCCCGGATCGAGCCGGGCGCGGACGTCGACGAACGGGCCGCGATCGGCGCCGGGACGAGGGTCTGGCACCTCGCCCAGGTCCGCGAGGACGCGGTGGTCGGCACGGACTGCGTGATCGGCCGCGGCGCGTACATCGGGCCGGGCGTGCGGATCGGGGACCGGGTCAAGGTCCAGAACCACGCGCTGGTGTACGAGCCGGCGGTGGTCGAGGACGGGGTGTTCATCGGCCCGGCCGCCGTGCTGACCAATGACCGCTACCCGCGCGCGGTCACCCCCGACGGTCGGCTCAAGGGTCAACTCGACTGGCACGCCGAACCGGTGACGCTTCGTCAGGGCTGCTCGATCGGCGGCCGCGCGGTGCTGGTCGCCGGGGTCACGGTCGGCCGTTGGGCGCTGGTCGCGGCCGGCGCCGTGGTGCACCGGGACGTCCCGGACTTCGCCCTGGTGGCCGGAGTGCCGGCCCGCCGGATCGGCTGGGTCGGCCGGGCCGGCGAGCCGCTCGACCCGGCCGGCCCGGACCTCTGGAGCTGCCCCCGGACCGGCGAGCACTACCGCGAGACGGACGGAACCCTCAACCGGATGTAGTCACTTGGCGCACACGTCGACGTCGTCCGCCTGCACCCGCTGGAGGTCCTTCGGCGCCTCGGTGGCCTGCTGTGCGGGGGCCGCGAGGGCGTCCTTGCCGAGCACCAGCAGCAGCGGGTCCTTCGGGCCCGCCTTCGGGTTGGGCGTCACGGCGTCGGCGGGCAGTCCGAGGGCCGCGGCCAGCGCGGCCGCCTCGGCCTCCTGGCCGGCCGGGTGGGACACCGTGGTCGTCCCGGCGGGCGGCGCGTCGGATCCGACCGCGGCCCTGGCGAAGCCCTTGGCCTTGAGCTTCTCCACCGTCGGCCCGGACTGTCCGCGGGTCCCGCTGCCGTTGCGCACCGTCACCTGGACGTCCTTGACGTCCACCGCCGGGGTGGTCGCGCTCGGCGCCGCCGAGGGAGCCGCCGGCGGGGTGGCCGTATCGGTCAGCGAGCGGTCGCCCGCGATCATCGAGAACACCTGCCCGGCGTCCGGCTGGTGCAGGATCAGCCGGTCCTTGTTCGCGGGGTCCTCCAGCACCGGCACGGTGGTGAAGGTGATGTTCTTGGTGTCCACCTTGCTGATGTCCTGCGTCAGGTCCTTCAGCTTGTCGACGCTGCCGATGCCGGAGTCCACGGTGAGCGCCTTGGTGGCGGCGTCCGCGAGCTGGTAGAGCTTGCTCGGGCTGGTCAGGGTGTCATCGCTCTTGATCTTGCGGATCATCGAGCTGATGAACTGCTGCTGGAGCGGGATCCGGGTGAGGTCGCCGCCGAAGCCGACCGCGTGCCGGGTGCGGACGAAGGCCAGCGCGTCCTCGCCCTGGACCACGTGACGGCCCTTGGACATCTTCAGGTGCGAGTCCTTGTCGTCGATGTCCTTGGCGGCGCAGACCTCGACCCCGCCGACGGCCGTGGAGAGCGTCTTCACCGCCTCGAAGTCGACCTGCACGAAGTGGTCGACCCGGATGCCGGTCACCTTCTCCACGGTCTTCCAGGTGCAGCCCGCGTCGCGTCCGTCCTGGCCGAGGCTGTTGTTGAACATGTCCCGCGCCGAGCCGGGTATCTTCCTGCCCTTGTCGCTCTGGCACTCGGGTATCGGCACCATCAGGTCTCGCGGGATGCTGACCACGGTCGCGTTGGAGCGGTCCTTGGCGACGTGGAACAGCAGGGTGGTGTCGGCGTGCCCGGTGCTGCCCGCGTCGCCGTACTCGCGCCCGAGGCCCTGCCGGCTGTCCGTGCCGATCACCAGGATGTTCAGGGCGTCCCCGGCGGCCTTGGGCCGCTCCTCCTCGTTGCCCAGCTGGACCTTGACGGAAGTCAGGTTGCTGTTGAAGTGCTGGTACAGGTAGTACGCCCCGCCGCAGCCCGCGACCATCACCAGGGCGCCCGTCCCCGCCGTCCACTTGAGCGCCCGGCGGCGGCGCTGCCGCTTGGCGGCCGCGGCCCGACGCTTGGCCTCCCGCCGGCTCCCCCCGCTGAACCGACCGGTGTTCGTTTCGTCCTGCTGCACGGGGTTCCCCTACGTCCGGCCGGTCACGGAGGCCGACCCGTCGGGCGACAGGTCGATCCGGACACACTAGACGAGCCGAACGGGGGAATTGTTCCGAGTGTGATCCCGGTCATGTTTCGGCAATGCCAAGGCAAAGCCGTCAATGCTGCGCGCAGGCGTCCACATCGGCCGTGCGTCCCTCGAAGGTGGGCGAGGCGCTCGCCGAGGGTGACGCCGTCACCCCGTCGGAGCCCGGCCCCGCACCCGGCGGCCGGACGGCCAGCGGCCGGTCGGCCCGCAGCGCGTCGAACAGCTGGGTGGTCTGCGGCTGGACGAACTCGTCCCGGTCCGAGTCGTAGCGGTACGGGCGGCGCGGCGCGGTCAGGAACACCACGTCCGGGGAGGGGATGCCGCGCAGGTCCTGGGTGAGGTCGTACAGCGCGCCGAGCGAGGACAGGCCGCCGTCCGCCTTCACCGAGGAGGTGGCCGCGTCCAGCACCGGCCACAGCTTGGCCGGGTTCAGCAGCACTCCCTGCGACTGCACCTTGCGGATCAGCGAGGCCAGGAACTGCTGCTGACGGCCCATCCGTTGGGTGTCGCTGCCGTCGCCCAGGCTCTCCCGGGCCCGGACGTAGCCGAGCGCTTGCTCGCCGTGCAGCACCTGGCGCCCGGCCGGCAGGTCCAGCTTGGCGTCCTTGTCGTGGATCGCCTGCGGCACGCACACCTCGACCCCGCCGATCGCGTCCACCATCGTCTTGAAGCCGCTGAAGTCGAGGATCACGTAGTGGTCGATCCGGATGCCGCTCAGCTGCTCGACGGTGCGGATCGAGCAGGCCGGACCGCCCAGCTCGAACGCCCAGTTGAACTGCATCGTCCCCGGCTTGCTGCGGCTGCCGTCCGGCTTCTCGCAGGAGGGCACGGTGACCATGACGTCGCGCGGGATGGAGACCGCCGTCGCGCGCTTCCGGTCGGCGGCCAGGTGCAGCAGGATCGTGGTGTCCGAGCGCTGGGTGCCGGCCTCGCCGCCGTACGAGGAGTTCGCGCCGGAGCGGTCGTCACTGCCGATCAGCAGGATGTTCTCGGAGCCGTCGGCCCCCGCCGAACGGCTCGGGCGCTCGCCCTCCAGTTTGGCCAGCAGCCGGTCGGTGGCCGAGTCCGTCCTGATGTTGCCGTCCAGTTTGCGGTACGCGATCCAGAGCAGCGCGCCGGTGGCGACCAGCAGGAACGCGACGACGCCGGCGGTGATCATCAGCCACCGCCGGCGCCTGCGCGGGCGTCCCGGTCCGCTCGGGGGAGCGTCGTCCGGGGGAGTCTGGTCGGTCGGGGGGTGCTCGGTGTCGTCCTCGGCCATGGCGGGGATCCCTACCCGCCGGGACCGTCCCGGGGTCAGCCGAGGCGCACAGTCACCCGTTCGGATTCGGTCCGCTTCTCCCACTGCCCGGCGTCCAGGCCGTCGGAGTTGCGGCACAGCACCACCGAGGCACCGGCCGCCAGCGGGGCCAGCAGGCCGGCCTCCAGGCCGGTCCAGTCGTCGAAGGAGAGGGTGGACAGCACCCGGTCCCCGGGCTTGAGGCCGAGCCGCGCGGCACCCTCCCGGGCCAGCGCGACGGTCTGCTCACCGGTCAGCTTCAGCGGCAGCCCGTCCACCGAGGTCTCCAGCGCCTGCCCGTCCGGGGCGACGGGGGAGTACGGCGCGAAGCGGTCGCCCTGACCGGGCACCTCGGCGGCGTAGTCGAGGAACCCGTCCGGACGGTGCGGGAAGCGGCCGCCGAGCGGCCGCAGGGCGAGCGCCACCCGCTCGCCCTCGCAGGCGTGGGCGGCCTCCAAGCCGTCCGGGCCGCTCACCACCAGCTCGGCGGCGGCCGGGTCGCCCGCCGGCACCGCCGTCACGCCGACCGACCAGCAGGCCAGCAGCCAGACGGCGCTCTGCCAGTGGGCGGGCAGCAGCAGCACGGCGCGGTCGTCCGGGCCGGCGTTCAGCTCGTCCTGGAGGAGGTTGGCGGTCTTGGCGACCCAGTTGTCGAAGGTCCGGGCGGACAGTTCGACCCGTTCGCCGGTGGCGTCGTCGTAGAAAGTGACCAGCGGGGCCGCGGGATCGACCGAAGGGGTGCCGCCGCGCAAGTAGGCGTGCAGCAGCTCGACGGGGGTGCGGGCATCGGCAGCGAATGGCGCAGTCATGGTGCGCCCCAGCCTACGGCCTTCGAGTGGCAGGCCGGGAGGGGCGGCCGAGCGGGCGCGGGGCTGCGTGGCGACCCGCCCGCTTTGCGGCGACGATCCCCCTTATGCACCTCTCCGCCAAGGCTGCGCGCCTTTCCAACCAGGCTGCGCGCCTCTCCACCAAGGCCGCGCGCCTCCCGCTGCTCGCCGGCTGCACCGCCGCCCTGCTGCTCCAGCCCGCACCCGCCGCCACCGCCGTGCCCCTTGCCACCGGCGGCGGCCGTACCGTCTCGCTCCGACTCCCCGACGGGCACGGCCTCGCGCCGCGCACCACCCCACCCTTCGAACTCCTCGGCCTCAGCTGGGACGGCTCCCCGACCGCCCTCGCCGGCGGGACCGCCCGGGTCCGCACCCGGGACGCGGCCACCGGCCGCTGGAGCGACTGGCACACCCTGGAGGCCGACACCGACGACGGCCCCGACCACACCCCGCACGGCGCCACCGCCCCGCTCTGGACCGGCCGCAGCGACGGCGTCGCCGTCGAGGTGCGGTCCGGACCGGCCGGACCCCCGCCCGGACTGCGGCTCGAACTCGTCGACCCCGGCTCCGCCGCACCCGCCACCGCCGCCACCCGCACGATGCCCGCCGCACCCGCCGAGGGCGACCACGGGGCGCCGCGCCCGGCGATCGTCACCCGGGCCGGCTGGGGCGCCGACGAGTCCCTGCGCGACCAGGGCTCCGAGTACACCGGCCCGGTCCGCGAGGTCTTCGTCCACCACACCGCGACCGCCACCGAGTACGCCTGCGCGGACGCCCCCCGGGTGATCAGGTCGATCTACCAGTACCACGTCAAGACCAGCGGCTGGCGGGACATCGGCTACAACTTCCTGGTCGACCGCTGCGGCACGATCTACGAGGGCCGGGCCGGCGGCGTCGACCAGCCCGTCCACGGCGCCCACACCCTCGGCTTCAACACCGACTCCACCGGCGTCGCCGCGATCGGCACCTACGTCGACGCCGCCCCGCCCCAACCCCTCCTCGACGGCCTCGCCGCGATCGCCGCCTGGAAACTCGGCCTCACCGACCGGCCCGCCGACGGCCGCACCAAGCTCACCTCCGCCTCCGACGCCAGCCGCTACCCCAAGGGCACGGTCGTCGACTTCGACGCCGTCTCCGGCCACCGCGACGCCTTCCGCACCGAATGCCCCGGCAGCGCCCTCCACGCCCGCCTCCCCGACCTGCGCGCGGCCGCCGCCAGACTCCAGATCTCCTAGGGCCGCGTATCCTTCATGCCCCCAGGCACCCCAGGAGGCGACAGCAGTGACCGGCGGCGAAGCGGTACGGCGCTGGCGGCCGGGCTTCCCGCTCGACCCGGTCCGCACCCTGCTCCCACTCCGCCGGGGCCCCGCCGACCCCTCCTACCGCACCACCGGCGACGGCGCCGTCTGGCGCGCCTCCCGCACCCCGGCCGGCCTCGGCACCCTGCGGGTGCTGCCGCACCCCGCCGCCGCCGAGGTCGAGGCCACCGCCTGGGGCCCGGGCGCCCAGTGGCTGCTCGACCGGCTGCCCACCCTGCTCGGCGCGGAGGACCACCCGGAGGCGCTCGTCCTTCCCCCCGGCCCGCTCCGGGACGCCCAGCGCCGCACCATCGGGGTGCGGCTCACCCGGACCGGCCTGGTCCTGGAGTCCCTCGTCCCCGCGATCCTGGAACAGAAGGTCACCACCGACGAGGCCTACCGCGCCTGGCGCACCCTGCTACGCGACTTCGGCACCCCGGCCCCCGGCCCCGCCGAGGGCATGCGGGTGGCCCCGTCGGCCCGCGAGTGGGCGATGATCCCGAGCTGGGAGTGGCACCGGGCGGGCGTCGACCCCAAACGCTCCGCCACCATCCAGCGCGCGGTCCGGCTGGCCCCCCGCCTGGAAGAGGCCTCCGCCATGGCCCACGAGGAGTCCTTCGCCCGCCTGACCGCCGTCCCGGGCATCGGCCCCTGGACCGCCGCCGAAACCCTCCAACGCAGCAACGGCGACCCGGACGCCGTCTCGGTCGGCGACTTCCACCTCCCCAACCTGGTCGGCTGGGCCCTGGCCGGCCGCCCCCGCAGCGACGACGCCCAGATGCTCGCCCTCCTGGAGCCCTACCGCCCCCACCGCCACCGCCTCTGCCGCCTCCTGACGGCCACCACCCCCCACGCCCCCCGCTACGGCCCCCGACTCACCCCCAACGACCACCGAACCCGCTGACCCGAAGCCCACCCCGGTGTACGCAGTGATGTGTACGCTGGAGTCATGGCTGACGCAATGAACATCCGTGAAGCCCGTGCCCACCTCGCTGAGGTGGTCAGCCGGGCGGAGGCCGGCGAGATCACCGTGATCACGCGCAAGGGTGAGCGCGTCGGGGCGTTCGTGCCGATCGAGATCCTCGACGCCATAGAGGAGGCAGAGGACGAGCTCCTCGCGCGGGAGGCCCGGAAGCACCTGGACGAACCGACCGTCACCATGGCCGAGCTGATGGCGGACCTGTTCGGACCGCCCGCGGACTCCGCGGGGAGTGCTGCGTGAAGTACGCCTTCGGATTCACCTCGCACGCCCGACGTCAGCTGCGCGCGATCGGCCAGCTCGAGGCGATGCGGATCCTCACGGCACTCACCGCGCTGGGGGACGACCCGTTCGCGGACGGACCGGACGTCAAGAAGCTGACTGGTAACGACGGCCTCTACCGGCTCCGGGTCGGCGACTTCCGGGTGGTCTACCAGGTCCGCGGTGATGTTCTGCTGATCCTCGTCGTCCACGTCGGCAACCGCCGCGACGTCTACCGCGGCCTCTGACTCCCTACCGCACGGTGACGAACGCGTCGGCGCTCCGGTCCGGCCGCCCCCGTGGGGCCTCCGCGGGCCGCCCCACCGCGACCGCCCCCATCGGATCCCACCCCTCCGGCAGCTCCAACACCCCCCGCACCGTCTCCCGACAGAACATCGTCGAGGAAACCCAGGCGGAGCCGTACCCCTCACCCGTGAGCGCGACCAGCAGGTTCTGCACCGCGGCCCCCAAAGCCACCGTGAACATCTCCCGCTCGGCCGCAGCCCGCCGCACGTCCGGGTAGTCGTGCGAGCCGTCCATCACCAGGCACGGCACCACCAGGTACGGCGCGTCCCGCAGCACGTCCCCACGGGCCGTGCGCCGGGCGATCCGGGCCTCGTCCCAGCCGTCCAGCTCCCGCAGGTCCCGCTGCCAGGCGCCGAGCATCGCGTCCAGCAGCCGCACCCGCGTCTCCGCGGACTCCAGCAGCACGAACCGCCACGGCGTGGTGTGGTGCGGGGCCGGCGCGGTGACGGCGGCGGCCACCGCGCGCCGCACCGCGGCCGGGTCGACCGGTTCGGCGGTGAAGGACCGGACGGTCCGCCGCAGGGTGACGGCCTGGCGCAGCGCCTCGGAGGTGCCGAGCCGGAACATGTCGTCCGCGGCGGCCCGCACCAGCGGCCGGGTGCCGGCGCCGTCCTCGGTGGTGACGAGCGGGCCGAGCCCCCGCACGACGGCGACCGGGACGCCGCTGGCCTTGCCCTTGACCAGGTCGGCGGCGGCGGCGAGTTCGTCGGCGGTCGCGGTGACGGTGAGCACCAGCTCGTTGCCGTGGCTGTCGGTGCGCCCCCGGTGGTCCTCCAGGACGGACAGCCCGGCGGCGCCGATCGCGACGTCGGTGAGCCCGTTGCGCCAGGGCCGGCCGAAGGTGTCGGTGATGACGACGGCGAGCCGGCGGCCGGTGAGCTGCTGGAGCCGGGCGCGCAGGGCGCGGGCCGAGGCGTCCGGGTCCTCGGGCAGCAGCAGCACGGTGCCGGGGGCGGTGTTGGAGGCGTCGACCCCGGCGGCGGCCATGACGAAGCCGTTGCGGTTCTCGACGATCCGGGCCGGTCCGCGCCGGGCGACGACCCGGACGGTCTCGGCGTCGATCGCGGCCTCGCGGTCGGCGGCGTGCAGCAGCCGGCCCTCGGCCTTGCTGACGATCTTCGAGGTGACCAGCAGGATGTCGCCGTCCTGGTACGTCCCGGCCTTGGCGATCAGCCCGGCGAGGTCGGCCCCGGCCTCGACCTCGGGGATGCCCTCGACCGGCAGGATCTCGATCGTCACTTGCGGACCTGCTCGGCCAGCGCCAGTGCCGCCCGGGCCATCTCGGCGGTGGCCTCGACGTCGGTCATCAGCAGCGGGACGGCCCGGCAGGCGATCCCGGCGGCCTCGACGGCGGGGACAGCCTCCTCGTCCGCGCTGTCCACCAGCCAGCCGTCGATCAGGGAGGAGCCGTAGTTCAGCGCGACCGCCTCCGCCGTGGCCTCGACGCCGACGGCGGCGAGCACCTTGTCGGCCATGCCCCGCACCGGCGCCCCGCCGATGATCGGGGAGAGTCCGACCACCGGCGCCGGGGCGGCGGCGACGGCCTCCCGGATGCCGGGGACGGCCAGGATGGTGCCGATCGAGACGACCGGGTTGGACGGCGGGAAGAGGATGACGTCGGCCTCGGCGAGGGCCTCCAGCACGCCGGGCGCGGGCTTGGCGGTGTCCGCGCCGACCGGGATGATCGCCTCGGCGTCGACGGCGGCGTGCAGCCGGACCCAGTACTCCTGGAAGTGGACGGCCCGGGTGCCCTGCTCGTCGGTGATCCGCACGTGGGTCTCGACCCGGTCGTCGCTCATCGGCAGCAGCCGGACGCCGGGCTTCCAGCGCACGCACAGCGCCTCGGTGACCTGGCTGAGGCTGTACCCGGCGGTGAGCATCTGGCTGCGGACGAGGTGGGTGGCGAAGTCCCGGTCGCCGAGCCCGAACCACTCGGGGCCGACGCCGTACTCCTTCATCTCGGCCTTGATCGACCAGGTCTCGTCGGTCCGGCCCCATCCCTGTTCCTCGTGGATGCCGCCGCCGAGGGTGTACATCACGGTGTCGAGGTCGGGGCAGACCTTGAGCCCGTAGAGGTGGATGTCGTCGCCGGTGTTGCCGATGACGGTGATCTCGTCCTGCGGTCCGACCGCCGCGAGGAGTCCGCGCAGGAAGCGCGCCCCGCCGATTCCGCCTGCCAGTGCCACGATGCGCATGGGGTCATCCTGCCACGGTCGGACTGCCCGTCAGGCTGCGGTCAGTGGGTCTCGGACTCGGCCGCGTGGGCGTGCTGCTCCGGGACGGCGGTGGCGGCGCCGTACTGGTTCATCTCGGTCAGGCCGGGGGTGTAGAGGTGGATGGAGACGGCGGGTTCGAGCGCGCCGTTGACCACCTCGTGCAGGTAGCCGGAGGAGAACACGCGCTGTCCGCCGGGGCGCAGGGTGCGGGCGCCTTCTCCGGCGTGGGTGAGGGAGCGTTCGATCAGCTCGCCCCGGACGACGGTCATCACGCCGGAGGACTCGCCGTGGTCGTGGAAGCCGCTGCTCTGGCCGGGCAGCCAGCTGAGCAGCCAGACCTCGTAGCCGGGGCCGGTCTCCAGCCGGGCGTACCAGCGGGTGAGCGCGTCGTAGCGGACCAGCGGTTCCCAGCGGGAGCGGTCGGCGGCGATCTCGCGGACCAGCCGGGCGTACCCGGCGACGGTGGTGGGGTGGCCGGGCAGGTCGGTGCGGGCGAGGTGGGGGAAGGCGAGCGGGTCGCCGGCGATGGAGACGTCGCTGAGGCCGTCGTTCCAGCGAACAGCGCTGGTGAGGCCACGGCGGGCGGGCTTGTTGCGGTCGCGGTTCCGCTTGCGGATGCGGATCATGCGCACGGGAGTCGTCCTCGGATGGGTCGGCTGGTCTGGGGAGCAGCCGGATCCGGGATGTCCTGGGGCGGGATGTCGCGGGCGGCCTCTGTGCTTCCTGGGGCGGCGCGCGGTGGGACGCGGGCGCCTAGATACAGCAGGAACAGAGGCGACAACAGGAGTTCACGGCACGGCGGAGCGTGGAACCGCTCCGGGGGCTGGCGAACTCTGACATGGGGGAAAGGAGACCGCATCCCTGGGGGCGGTGTCAAACGGAACGATGCGGCATTCGAGTGGGTTAGGTCTGGATCTTGCCCGGATGGGGTGATTCATCACTCTCTATGTTTCGATGAGAAGATCGCCGGGAAGGCAGGCCGATGACCGGCCTGTGATGGTGACCGAGCGTCATTCCGCGAGTGGTAGCGGGCGTTTCGATGCTCTCCAGGCCTTTCGGGCTGAAGGCCCGATGTGTCCGAATATGTACACTATTCGTAACGGCTTGGTGCCAGGGAGTGAATCCCGGCCTCAATACCAGAGCTCGGCTTGACTGGGCCAGAGTGACGCAACTGTAATTTCACTCGTGTCGTCAGCCGCACGAGGCAACGGCAACCACGGGGACGCCAAGTAGGGGCAGAGGAGGCGCGCCACATGAGCGAGCTCTTTGAGCTGTTGATCGGGGACGGCATCGCGGAGGAGGAGGAGGAATTCGGTTGGCAGGAGCGCGCGTTGTGCGCTCAGACCGACCCGGAGTCCTTCTTCCCCGAGAAGGGCGGCTCGACCCGCGAGGCCAAGAAGGTCTGCCTCGCCTGCGAGGTCCGCTCGGAATGCCTGGAGTACGCGCTCGCCAATGACGAGCGCTTCGGCATCTGGGGCGGCCTCTCCGAGCGCGAGCGCCGTCGGCTCAAGAAGAGCGCGGTCTGACCGGGCCGACCCCCGGCCCCGCTGACCCTCCGCCACCGGCGGACGGCCACACAGCTGTACGAGCGCCTCACCGCGACGGTGGGGCGCTTTCGTGTTCCCGGACCGCTTTCCGCCGGTCCCGGGCCCGCTTCTTCACCGCCTCCGCACCGGCACCGGGCACGAGGAGGCCATCCGGAGCCGTTAGTGTGGTGCGCCATCCGGTTGCCGTTCACCGGCTGTGTCCACCGAGAACTGGGGCCCGCGCACTCGATGACCGTCTACAGCCACCAGAGCGGCTTCACCGCTTCCAGGCCGCCCGCCTACCCGCGCCACCTGGTCACCGCGGTGATCGTCTCGCACGACGGCGCCCGCTGGCTGCCGCAGGCCCTGGCCGGTCTGCTCGGCCAGGACCGCCAGGTCCAGCGGATTCTCGCGGTCGACACCGGATCCACCGACAACTCCCCGCAGCTGCTCGCCGACACCCTCGAGGACTGGCTGCCCGAGAGCGGCCCGCTGGTGCTCGGCCGCCGGGCCGGCTTCGGCGCCGCCGTCGCCGAGGCGGTCTTCAACAGCCCGCCGCTGCGCCCGGAGGACCTGCCCTACCGGCTCGACCCCTCCGGGTACGACCCGGTCACCGGCGGCTGGGACGACTACGGCGACCCGCTCGCCCAGGAGGACGACCTCGGCCGCGGCGGCCCGCGTGAGACCCAGCCGGTCGAGTGGCTCTGGCTGCTGCACGACGACTGCGAGCCGCAGACCGACGCGCTGCGCCGCCTCCTCCAGGTCGCCGACTCCACCCCCAGCGCCGGCGTGGTCGGCCCCAAGCTGCGCAGCTGGTACGACCGCCGCCAGCTGCTGGAGATCGGCGTCACCATCGCCCGCTCCGGCCGCCGCTGGACCGGCCTGGACCGCCGCGAGCAGGACCAGGGCCAGCACGACCAGGTCCGCCCGGTGCTCGCCGTCTCCAGCGCGGGCATGCTGGTGCGCCGGGACGTCTTCGAGGAGCTCGGCGGCTTCGACAAGGCCCTCCCGCTGATGCGGGACGACACCGACTTCTGCTGGCGGGTCAACGCCGCCGGCCACCGCGTGGTGGTCGCCCCCGACGCCGTGCTGCGGCACGCCGAGGCGGCCAGCCGCGAGCGCCGCGCGATCGACTGCGGCCCCGCCCACCCGCACCGGGTGGACAAGGCCGGCGCCGTCTACACCCTGCTCGCCAACTGCAAGGGCGCGCTCTTCCCGTACGTGCTGCTGCGCCTGGTGCTCGGCACCCTGGTGCGGGCCGTCACCAACCTGCTCGGCAAGGACCCGCGCCAGGCGGTCGACGAGCTGGCCGGCCTCGGCCACGAACTCGTCCGCTTCCCGCGGCTGTTGGCCGCGCGCAAACACCGCGCCCGGACCCGCGCCGCGGACCCCCTGGACGACCGCACGCTCTTCCCGGCGCCCGGCGCCACCACCCGGCTGGCCGTCGAGGGCGTCATCGGCTCGCTCGGGATAGGGGGCGCCGACGACACCGGCAGCCGGCACGGCTCGGTCGAGGCGGGCGGTGACGAGGACGGCGAGGACCTCGTCGTCGAGCAGTTCGCACTGATCAAGAAGCTGGCCCGGCGCCCCGCGCCGGTGCTGTTCGCCGCCCTGCTGGTGTTCGCCCTG
Source organism: Kitasatospora sp. NPDC058162 (assembly GCF_042884005.1). Classification (NCBI taxonomy): domain Bacteria; kingdom Bacillati; phylum Actinomycetota; class Actinomycetes; order Kitasatosporales; family Streptomycetaceae; genus Kitasatospora; species Kitasatospora sp. NPDC058162. The sequence goes on along the minus strand of NZ_JBHVUS010000042.1, from coordinate 16,457 downwards.
GTCGCCTGCCGCAGCCTGCTCGGCAGCGGCGAGCTGTTCGGCGGCGCCCTGCTGCCCGCCTCCGACGGCGCGGGCGGACTGTGGGCGATGTACGCGGACGCCTGGCACCCGGTCGGCACCGGCTCCACCGCCGCCGCACCGCCGTACCTCGGCGTGCTCGCGGTGCTCTCCTGGCTGCTGTTCGGCCACGCCGACCTCGCACTCACCCTGCTGGTCGTGCTCACCGTCCCGCTCGCCGCGGTCAGCGCCTACCTGGTGTCCCGGCCGCTGCTGGACTCCAAGCTGGTCCGCGCCTGGGCCAGCGCCACCTACGCGCTGCTGCCCGCGGCCACCGGCGCGCTCGCCCAGGGCCGGATCGGCACCGCCGTCCTCGCCGTGCTGCTGCCGCCGCTGGCCCGCGCCGCGGCGATCGCGGCCGGCCTCGGCATCCGCCAGGAGAGCGCCGCCAAGGGCGCCCGCCCCGGCTGGCGGCCGGTCTGGATGACCGTCCTGCTGCTCACCCTGGCCACCGCCTTCGTCCCGCTGACCTGGGCGCTCGCCGTACCGCTGTGCCTGGCCATGCTGGTCTTCGCGGTGCTGCGCGGCGGGGCCCTCGGCTCCGGCGGCACGGCGCTGCGGCTGCTCGGCCTGCGCGTCCTGGTGATCCTCGCGGTGCCCGTCGCGGTGCTCGCCCCCTGGTCGCTGAAGGTGCTGTCGCACCCGCAGTGGCTGCTGCTGGAGGCCGGGCTGCCCGGTCTGCACGGCGCCGGGGCGAGCGCGGCCGGCCTGCTGCTGGTCAACCCCGGCGGCGCCGGGGTGCCGCCGGTCTGGCTCTCCACCGGTGTCGTCCTCGCCGCGCTGGCCGCGCTGCTGCGCGCCGACCGGCGCCGTGCGGTGCTCGCCGCCTGGGGCGCGGCCGGGGCCGGGCTGGTCTTCGCGGTCGTGGTGGCGGGTGCCTCCGTCACCCCGGCCTCCGGCGGCCAGCCGGTGCCCGCCTGGGCCGGTCCGGCCACCCTGATCGCCGGGATCGCCCTGCTCGCCGCCGCCGCGATCGGCGCCGACGGCGCCAACGCCCGCGTCGCCGGGATCGCCTTCGGCTGGCGCCAGCCGGTGGCCGCGCTGGTGGTGGCCACCGCCGTGCTGGCCCCGCTGGGCACCGGACTGTGGTGGGCGCTGACCGGCGCCGGCGGTCCGCTGCACCGCGCCGCGGTCGGCCAGGTGCCCGCCTTCATCGCCGAGGAGGCCGGCACCAGCGACCGGGCCCGCACCCTCGTCGTCACCGGCCAGAAGGGCGCCGTCCGCTACACCGTGGTGCGCGGCGCCGGCCTGACCCTCGGCCAGGCGGAGTCCACCGTCGACCCGGCCACCGGCACCCAGGACGGCCTGAACAAGATGGTCGGCAGCCTGCTGGCCGGCTCCGGCGCCGACCAGGCGAACGCCCTGGCCGGCTACGGCATCGCCTACGTGCTGGTCGAGCGGCAGGCCGTCGACGCCTTCAAGGACGTCCTGGACACCACCCCCGGCCTGGTCAAGGCCAACCAGGACGGCGACGCCGCGCTCTGGCAGGTCAACGGCGCCCCCGCGGTGCGCGCGGTGATCACCGCCCCGGGCGCCACCCCGGTGGCCGTCCCGGCCGGGGTCCGCGACCTCGCCGCCACCGTCCCGGCCGGTCCGGACGGCCGGGTGCTGCGGCTCGCCGAGGCCGCCGCCCCCGAGTGGAAGGCCACCGTGGACGGCACCGCCCTGGAGCCCACCACGGTCGACGGCTGGGCGCAGGGCTTCAAGCTCCCGGCCGCCGGCGGCAAGCTGAGCGTCACCCGGGAGGGCAGCCTCGCCCACACCGGCTGGATCTGGGCCCAGGTGCTGATCGGCCTCACCATCCTGGTGCTGGCCCTGCCCGGCCGCCGCAGCCACAAGGACGACGACCTGCCCGAGGAGGTGGTCGCCGCCGCCGCGCTGGCCGCCGCCGCCCAGGCGCAGACCCCCGCCCCCGGCAGCCGCCGGGCCCGCCGGATGGCCGAGCGCGGCGAGGGCGGCGAGCCCGGTGCCGAGGAGCCCGGGGTGTACGACGGCCGGCCGGGCCCGATCCCGGCGCAGCCCGCCGGCGAGCCGGTGGCCGGGGCGGTCCAGGCGGCCGCCGCCGTCCAGGAGGCCGAGCCGTACACCGACCCGTACCAGACGTACCAGCAGGCCGACCCGTACAGCTACGACCAGTACACGGCCCAGCAGCCGGTGGCCGCGCCGTACGCCGGCCAGGGCTACGAGGGCCAGGGATACGACGGCCACCAGCAGCAGGCCTACCCCCAGCAGGGCTACGAGCAGCAGGCGTACGAACAGCAGGGCTACGAGCAGCAGGGGTACGAGCAGTACCCGCAGGAGCAGTACGGCTACGACCCCTACCAGCAGCAGGGCGGTCAGCCCCAGCAGACCTGGCTGCCGGGCCAGCAGCAGGGCGAGCCGTACTACGACCCCAATGAACCCGGCGGCACCGGTCATCCCTCCGGGAACCACGGTCCCCACCAGCACGGATCGGGGAGCTGACCCGCGATGAAGAAGCCCGCTTTCAGGAAGAAGTCCGACGCCGGGGCCGAGCAGTCCTTCGTGCCCGCCGCTGCCGCCGAGTCGGCGGGGGCCGCGGAGAAGGCCCCCGGCCGGTCCGCGGGGAAGACCACCCAGTCCCTGCTGGCCGCGGCCGTGGTGCTGGCGGCCGTGTTCGGGATCGCCGAGGCGCGCCCGCCGGCGACCCCGGCCAAGGCGGACGGCGGGGCCGCCCCGAGCACCGCGCAGGTCGAGCGGACGGCGGCGGTCTGCCCGCAGCCCTTCCAGAGCCTGACCGGCTCGACCACCCTCACCGCCTACACCCCGCCCGGCACCGGCTCGGCCACCGGCGGCGCCGGCTGGATCTCCGAGCAGGCCGCCCCGGCCACCCCGCCGACCACGGCCCCCTCGGCCCCGGCACCGAGCGGATCGCCGACCGCCGCGCCGTCCGCCGCCCCGAGCGGCTCCGGCGCCCCGGCCACCCCGGCCCCGGACAAGAACGCCGCGCCCGCCGACGCCAAGCTGACCCTCAGCAAGCCCGGCATCCCGGCCACCGGCCCGGCCTCCAACGGCGACGCCGTGCCCGGCACCGGGGCCGTCGCCAACGGCGCCCTCGCCCCCGGCTTCACCGTCACCCAGACCACCGTGGTCACCGAGCAGCGCGGCACGGGCCTGTCCGGCCTCACCTGCACCCCGGAGAGCACCAGCTTCTGGTTCGCCGGGGCCAGCACGGCCGGCGACCGGGTCGACTACGTCAGCCTGGTCAACCCCGAGTCCTCCGCCGCCGTGGTCGACATCAAGCTGTACGGCGACAAGGGCCTGATCGACAACGACGCCGCCAACGGCATCACCGTCGCCCCCGGCAGCTCGCAGTCCGTCCTGCTGTCGACCATCAGCAAGGGCGCCGTCACCGACCTCGCCGTGCACGTGGTGGTGCGCTCCGGGCGGCTCGGCGCCGCGCTGCACGCCGCCGACGGGGCCAAGGGCGCCGACTGGATCCCCGCCTCGACCGAGCCGGCCCCCACCCAGGTGCTGCCCGGCCTGCCCGCCGACACGGCCTCGGCCCGGCTGGTGGTCTGGGCACCGCCGGAGGACGACGCCGACCTCAAGATCCAGCTCTCCGGCAAGAACGGCTGGTTCACCCCGGCCGGCAACGAGTCGATCCACGTCAAGGCGGGCATGGTGGCCGCCGTCGACCTCGGCAAGGTCACCCGGGACGAGGTCGCCGGGCTGCGGCTGTCGCCCAGCGACGACAAGCACCCCACCCCGGTCGTGGCCGGCCTGCGGGTCGACCGGGTGGGCGGCAACGGCAAGAGCGACGCGGCCTGGCTCACCGGCAGCGGCCCGGTCGGCGCCCGCGCCACCGTCGCCGACAACCGGGCCGGCGCCTCCACGGTGTTCCTGACCTCCACCGGCGACGCCGCCACCGTCAAGGTCACCGGCTCGGCCGGCAGCGGCGGCGGCACCCCGGTGACCAAGGAGGTCCAGCTCCCGGCCGGCGGTACGGTCGCCATCCCGGCGCCCGAGCCCAGCGGGCTGAACGGCGTCTTCGCGGTCACCGTGGAGACCGAGTCCGGCGGACCGGTGGTCGCCGCCCGGATGCTGGCCGTCCCCACCAAGGACGTGCCGATGTTCACCGTCCAGGCGCTGCGCGACGACCACAGCACCGTCCAGGTCCCGCAGGCCGGCCAGGACCCCGGCGTCGTGCTGCGCTGACCCTGACCTTCCGGGGCCCCGCGGGGCCCCGGAAGGTCACTCCTCGTCGTAACGCGGGTCGATCGCGTCCGGCGACAGCCCCAGCAGCTCGGCCACCTGCTCGATCAGGATCTCGTGCACCAGCGCCGCCCGGTCCTCCCGGGTCTTCGCCCGGATCTCCACCGGCCGCCGGTAGACCACGATCTGGCTCTTGTGCCCCTTCTGACCCGGTGACACCCGGCCCAGCGGCACGCCGTCCTCGGTGTCGGCGCCGTCCGGCTCGTGCAGCGGTACCTCCTGCACGGCGAACTCCACCTCGATCAGCTGCGGCCACCGCCGCTCCAACCGCTCCACCGACTCGCGCACGTAGTCGTCGAACAGTTCGGAGCGGGTGAGCGAGATCGGCACCTGGGGCGGGGCCAGCGGGCCGCGCAGCCCCCTGCCGTGCCGGTCGCGGTGCCGGGGGCGGCGCGAGGGGCCTGTCGATGACTGCGGTGCGGAGCTGTCCATATCACTGCCGAGAGTAGTCCTTGAAGGGTCGGAAGTGGACCACTCCGACGGGGGAATCGCCGGTGCGACGGCGCGTGCCGGAAGAGCCGGAGTGAGCCGGACGGCAGGAGCCGGACGGCGCGCCCGGGGCGCCCCCGGGGCCCGGCGGCGGCCCGGCGACGGGCTGCCCGCGGGCAGCCGGACCGCGACACGGCACCCCGCCGGGCAGGCGGTCTTCGCTCCCCGGCGGGGAGTGCGGTACCGTCCACCCTCGTGAGCTCTGTACGTCGTTGTTCGCGGACCGCGTGCGGCCGACCGGCCGTCGCGACGCTGACGTACGTCTACGCGGACTCCACCGCCGTGCTGGGCCCGCTCGCCACCTACGCCGAGCCGCACTGCTACGACCTGTGCGCCGAGCACGCCGAGCGGCTCACCGCCCCGCGCGGCTGGGAGGTCGTCCGGCTCGCCCTCGAGACCGGGCCGCTGCGCCGCAGCAGCGACGACCTGGAAGCCCTCGCCAACGCCGTCCGCGAGGCCGCCCGCCCGCAGACCCCCCGTCAGGGCCGCGGCCCCGACGGCGATTCCACCGAGGGCGGCCGCCGCGGCCACCTCCGGGTCCTGCGCTCGCCCGACAACTAGGGAACCGCTGGGCCCCGTCCCGGCACGGTGTGTTCGCCCGGCCCGGGTACGCTGCCCGTCTGACATCCCCCGCGATCCGTCGACCGGACGCGCGGGTGGCCCGACGTATCGATCAGCACAGAACCAGGGTGGAGCCGCAGTGCGCGACCTCAAGCAGCTCGTGAAGGCGTACGACGTCCGAGGTGTCGTCCCGGACCAGTGGGACGAGAGCCTGTCCCGGGCCTTCGGCGCCGCGTTCGTGCAGGTCACCGGGGCGACCGCGATCGTGGTCGGGCACGACATGCGCCCCTCCTCGCCGTCGCTCAGCCGGGCCTTCGCCGAGGGCGCGGCCGCCTACGGCGCCGACGTGGTCGAGATCGGCCTCTGCTCGACCGACCAGCTCTACTACGCCAGCGGCAAGCTCGACCTGCCCGGCGCGATGTTCACCGCCAGCCACAACCCGGCCCAGTACAACGGCATCAAGCTCTGCCGGGCCGGCGCTGCCCCGGTCGGCCAGGACACCGGCCTGTCCGAGATCCGCGAGCTGGTCGAGTCCTGGACCGCCGAGGACGACACCGTCACCGTCCCGGCCCGGGACGTGAAGCCCGGCGCGCTCTCCGCCCAGGAGACCCTGCGCGGCTACGCCGACCACCTGCTGGGCCTGGTCGACCTCACCGCGATCCGCCCGCTGAAGGTCGCCGTGGACGCCGGCAACGGCATGGGCGGCCACACCGTGCCGACCGTCTTCGACGGCCTGCCGCTCGAGCTCGTCCCGATGTACTTCGAGCTGGACGGCACCTTCCCCAACCACGAGGCCAACCCGCTCGACCCGAAGAACCTGGTCGACCTCCAGGCCAAGGTCCGCGAGGTCGGCGCCGACCTCGGCCTGGCCTTCGACGGCGACGCCGACCGCTGCTTCGTCGTCGACGAGCGCGGCGAGCCGGTCTCCCCGTCCGCGATCACCGCCCTGGTCGCCGCCCGCGAGATCGCCCGCGCCCAGGCCGCCGGCGAGGCCGAGCCGACGATCATCCACAACCTGATCACCTCCTGGACCGTCCCCGAGGTGGTCCGCGAGCTCGGCGCCACCCCGGTGCGCACCCGGGTCGGCCACTCCTTCATCAAGCAGGAGATGGCCGTCACCGACGCCGTCTTCGGCGGCGAGCACTCGGCCCACTACTACTTCCGCGACTTCTGGCGCGCCGACACCGGCATGCTGGCCGCGCTGCACGTGCTGGCCGCGCTCGGCGGACAGCCGGGCACCCTCTCCGAGCTGACCGCCGAGTACGACCGCTACGCCGCCTCCGGCGAGATCAACAGCACCGTCGCCGACCAGGCCGCCAGCACCGCCGCCGTCCGCGCCGCCTACGCCGGCCTGGAGGGCACCTCGGTGGACGAGCTGGACGGCCTGACCGTGGCCGGCCCGGACTGGTGGTTCAACCTGCGCGCCTCCAACACCGAGCCGCTGCTGCGCCTCAACGTCGAGGCCAAGGACCCGGCGCGGATGGCCGAACTGCGCGACGGCGTGCTCGCCATCGTCCGCGCCTGACGGACCGCGCCTGACCGAAGCACGCGGTGCCCCGGCCGGTAGGGTTGCCTATCGGCCGGGGCACCTCCGTGCCACCACCGAACTTTGGAGAGCCCCATGAAGCTCGAATCCTTCCTGCTGGAGATCCTGGTCTGCCCGCAGTGCCGGGCCGCGCTCGTCGAGGGCGGCACCGAGGAGCAGCCCGAGCTGCTCTGCACCGGCGCGGACTGCGGCCTCGCGTACCCGATCCGCGAAGGCATTCCGGTCCTCCTGGTGGACGAGGCCCGCCGCCCGGCCTGATCCTGTTGGGGCCGACCAGCCGACCAGCCCCACCCGCGCCCGCCGCCCACACAGGACAGCCGGAGGCCCGCCGCATGCTCGACGACACCCTGCTCGACGACCCGGCCGCCCTCCAGCGCGCCGACCACGACCGAGCCCTGCTGGCCCTGGCCGGCGCCGGTGCCCGGGTCCGCACCGCGCTGCGGCAGGCCGACGCGGCCGGCCTCGACCGGCTGCGCCCGGACGGCCGCCCGCGCGCCGTCCTGGTCGCCGGGCACGGCAGCGCCCTGACCGCGGCCGAGATCCTCGCGGCGCTGGCCGGGTCCGCCACCCTGGTCGCCCCGCTGCCGCCGACCGAGGCCGCCGCCCCGCGCGCCGACCGGGCCGGCGCCCCGCCCGCCTTCACCGCCGGACTCGGCTGGCAGCTGCCCGGCTGGGCCGGCCCGCTCGACCTGCTGGTGGTCAGCTCCGCCGACGGCGGTGAGCAGGGCCTGATCGGCCTCGCCGAGCAGGCCTACGCCCGCGGCTGCGCCGTCGTCGTCACCGCCCCGCCCGGCAGCCCGCTGGCCGAGGCCGCGCTGCAGGTGCGCGCGCTGCCGCTGCCGTACGTCGGCACGGTGCTGCCCGACGAGGGCCCGGCCGCCGCGCCCGCCGCCGAGCCGGACCTGCCGGCCGAGGACCCGGCCGCGCTGTGGTCCCACCTGACCCCGCTGCTGGCGCTCGCCCAGAAGCTCGGCCTCACCCAGCTGCCCTACGACGCGCTGCCGGCCGTCGCCGACCTGCTGGACACCGCCGCCGTGCGCTGCCGCCCGGACGCCGCCGCGTACACCAACCCGGCGAAGGGCCTGGCCGCGCGGCTCGCCGGGACCGTCCCGCTGCTCTGGGCCGAGGGCCCGGTCGCCGGTGCCGCCGCCGCCCGCTTCGCCGCCCAGCTGGCCGACCGGGCCGGCCGCCCGGCCCTGGCCGGCGCGCTGCCCCAGGTGCTCACCGCCCACCGCGGCATGTTCACCGGCCAGTTGGGCGCGGGCGCCGACCCGGACGACTTCTTCCGCGACCGGGTCGAGGAGCCCGACCCGCTGCACCTCCAGGTGCTGCTGCTGCGGCACCTCCCCGGGACGGACGGGCCGGAGGCCGCGGCGGAGCAGGACGGCCCCGTCGAGGTCACCGAGGACGACGAGCGGCCGCGCAGCTTCGGCGTGCGCCGCGCCCACCGGCTGGCCGCCGCCCACGACGTACGGCTCACCGAGTACGCGAGCACCCTCGCGGACCCGCTGCACGCGCTGGCCGACCTGATCGCGCTGACCGACTTCGCCGCCGTCTACCTGGGGCTCGCCGCCGCGCAGTCCTGATGCCGCTAGGTTTGTGTGCATGAGCACAGAGGGCGGTACGAAGGCACTGGTCGCGGCGCTGTCCGCCAACCTGGCGATCGCGGCGGCCAAGTTCACGGCCTTCGGCTTCACCGGCTCCTCCTCGATGCTGGCCGAGGGCGTGCACTCGGTGGCCGACTCCGGCAACCAGGTGCTGCTGCTGATCGGCGGCAAGCGGGCGCGCCGGGCGGCGGACGAGGAGCACCCCTTCGGGTACGGGCGCGAGCGCTACGTCTACGGCTTCCTGGTGGCGATCGTGCTGTTCAGCGTCGGCGGGCTGTTCGCGGTCTACGAGGGCTGGCACAAGGTCAACCACCCCGAGACGCTGGACTCCTGGGGCTGGGCGGTGGGCGTGCTGCTCTTCGCCGTCGCGATGGAGGGCTGGTCCTTCCTGACCGCGGTGCGCGAATCCGCCAAGGCCAAGGGCGGCCAGGGCTGGGTGCAGTACATCCGCACCGCCAAGGCGCCGGAGCTGCCGGTGGTGCTGCTGGAGGACACCGGCGCGCTGATCGGCCTGGTGCTCGCGCTGCTCGGCGTCTCGCTGACCGTGATCACCGGCGACGGCGTCTGGGACGGCGTCGGCACCCTGTGCATCGGCGTCCTGCTGGTGGTGATCGCGGTGGTGCTCGCGCTGGAGACCAAGTCGCTGCTGCTCGGCGAGTCCGCCGACAAGGAGTCGGTGCGGCGGATCCGTGCCGCGCTGGTGGACGGCGAGGCGGTCACCGGGGTGATCCACATGCGCACCCTGCACCTCGGTCCGGAGGAGCTGCTGGTCGCCGCCAAGATCGCCGTCAACGCGGAGGACAGCGCCGACCGGGTGGCGCGGGCCATCGACGCGGCCGAGGAGAGGGTCCGCGCCGCCGTCCCGATCGCCCGGGCGATCTACCTGGAACCGGACGTCTACAGCGCCGAGAAGGCCGCCGCGGGCGAGGACCCGGCGGCCACCCCGGGCGGCCCGGGGCCGGAAGCGGCGCACTGACGGACCGTCCGACCGGGGCCGGAGACCGGCCCCGGTCCCGGGCTCCCGGCGGCTCGGGCCCCGGTCGAGGGGCGGTCGGATCCGGCCGCCCAAATCACTCATCAGCGGACGCCCGACGGGGCCATCGGTGTAGATTCGTCACCAGTGCCAGAACGTCGCTGCTGATGGCGGTCGATCGGCGGTCCGCGCCCGTAGGGTGTGCGCCGGTCGAGGGAGAGAGGTCCTCCGACGGTTTGTGCTGCGCAGCAGGGAGCCGGTCCGCCACCACGGGATCCGGCGGCCCCGGCGTAGCCGTGCGTCCGTACGGCCCGCCATGCGCATCGCACATCCGGACCTTGGCCGTGCCCCACCCCCATCAGCGAGGAGCAGACGCATGTCGACCGACATCACCGGTGACTTCAAGGTCGCCGACCTTTCCCTGGCGCCGTTCGGCCGCAAGGAGATCCAGCTGGCCGAGCACGAGATGCCCGGCCTCATGTCCATCCGCGCCGAGTACGCCGCGTCGCAGCCGCTGGCCGGCGCCCGGATCACCGGCTCGCTGCACATGACCATCCAGACCGCCGTGCTGATCGAGACCCTGACGGCGCTCGGTGCCGAGGTCCGCTGGTGCTCCTGCAACATCTTCTCCACCCAGGACCACGCGGCCGCGGCCATCGCCGTCGGCCCGGAGGGCACCCCGGAGAACCCGAAGGGCGTGCCGGTCTTCGCCTGGAAGGGCGAGACCCTGGAGGAGTACTGGTGGTGCACCGAGCAGGCGCTGACCTGGCCTGACGGCCAGACCCCGAACATGATCCTGGACGACGGCGGCGACGCCACCCTGCTGATCCACAAGGGCGTCGAGTTCGAGAAGGCCGGTGCCGCTCCGGACCCGTCCACCGCGGACAACGACGAGTTCCGGATCATCCTCGAGCTGCTCAACCGCACGCTCAAGGACACCCCGAACAAGTGGACCGAGGTCGCCGCCACCATCAAGGGCGTGACCGAGGAGACCACCACCGGTGTCCACCGCCTGTACGAGATGCACCGTGACGGCCAGCTGCTGTTCCCGGCGATCAACGTCAACGACTCGGTCACCAAGTCGAAGTTCGACAACAAGTACGGCTGCCGCCACTCGCTCATCGACGGCATCAACCGCGCCACCGACGTCCTGATCGGCGGCAAGGTCGCCGTCGTCTGCGGCTACGGCGACGTCGGCAAGGGCTGCGCCGAGTCGCTGCGCGGCCAGGGCGCCCGCGTCATCGTCACCGAGATCGACCCGATCTGCGCGCTCCAGGCGGCGATGGACGGCTACCAGGTCGCCACCCTGGACGACGTGGTGGAGATCGCCGACATCTTCATCACGACCACGGGCAACAAGGACATCATCATGGCCTCCCACATGGCCCGGATGAAGCACCAGGCCATCGTGGGCAACATCGGCCACTTCGACAACGAGATCGACATGGCCGGCCTGGCCAAGCTCGACGGCGTCGTGAAGACCGAGGTCAAGCCGCAGGTCCACGAGTGGCGCAAGGCCGACGGCCGCACCATCATCGTCCTCTCCGAGGGCCGCCTGCTGAACCTGGGCAACGCGACCGGCCACCCGTCGTTCGTGATGTCCAACTCCTTCGCGAACCAGACGATCGCCCAGATCGAGCTGTTCACGAAGACCGACGAGTACCCGATCGGCGTCTACGTGCTGCCGAAGCACCTGGACGAGAAGGTCGCCCGCCTGCACCTCGACGCGCTGGGCGTGAAGCTGACCACGCTGAGCCAGGAGCAGGCCGACTACATCGGCGTCCCGGTCGAGGGCCCGTACAAGCCGGAGCAGTACCGCTACTGATGCGGTGGGCTCTCCGGTCCGGATGAGTTCGCGCTGACGCCGGTGGCCGGCACCCCTCGGGGGGTGCCGGCCACCGGCGTTTCCGGGTTCAGCGGATGACCTGGGTGGTCCAGGTCTTCTGCTCGACGCCGGTGACGTGCACCGCCGCGGCGAGGGACTCCAGGCCGCCGAGGCGGTCGGTCAGCGGCAGGCTGTCGGACTCCACCGTCGCGCAGATCCTGAGCCCCTGCTCCGTCCGGCACTTCTGGTCGGTCTTCCCGTACGGCGGGCTGCCGACCGGGGTCACGATGATCCCGAAGCCCATCTCGCCGGAGGTGAGACCGAGGGTCGCGACCCAGGGCTTCCCCGGCGTGGGCCAGGTCAGCTCGGCGCTGGTCGGGCGGGTGCCCGTCGGCAGGCCGGACAGCCAGAACGGCAGCGGGACCGGCTGGTCGACGACCTCGACCGCGGCCGCGACGCGCAGCAGCACCTCGTCCGTGGGCTCGGCTCCCCTCGGCCGGTTCGACAACAGCTGGGCCCAGTGGCCGGAGGCGGTCTGCCAGCGGAGGATCCGCCGTCCGCTGTCGAAGGTCGGGTGGGTCGGGTCGGTCACCCAGTAGGCGGTCCGGCCGTTGACCGTGGCGGCCGGCACCCTCTCCTGCTTCTGCTGCGCATCGGCGCGCAACGCGGGCTCGGACGTGTCGGGATGGACGATGAGTTCGAGCGTCCCCGCCGTACCGGGCAGCGTGGCCCGCGTGACGACCGATCCGTCGGCGGCGCTGTAGCCGAAGGTGGGTTCGGCGTCCGGCCCGCCGGGGAGCCAGCCGAACGTCCCGCCGGCCACCAGCGGGTCGGTGGGGCTGCCGATCGTCGGCGGGGGCGTGGCGGGTGCGGTCAGGTGCTTCCCGCGGGGAGGGGCGGCCGGCACCAGACGGGTGTCGGAGCCCCCGCCGCCACCGGGCGCGAGCAGCAGCACGGCCGTGACCGCGCACGCGGTCGCGGTGGCCAGCGCGGCGGCGACGGCCCGTCGGCGGCGGCGCAGCCTGGTCCGCCCGGCGGTGATGGACGCGGCGGGGTCGAAGCCCGGCGGAGGGGCCGGCTCGGCGGCCAGGTCCGCCAGCTGGACGGCCAGATCGACGTTGTCGATGTTCGTCATGACGTCCTCTCTGCGGCGGTGGGGCGGAGGAGCAGGGTGTTGCGCAGGGTGTCCAGGGCCCGTGAGCTCTGGCTCTTGACGTTGCCCGTCGAACAGCCCAGGGCCTCGGCGGCCCGGTCGATCGACAGGTCGCAGTAGTAGCGCAGGACGACGGTGGCCCGTTGTCGGGGCGGCAGGGCCGCGAGTGCCCGGCGCAGGTCGAGCGAGGCGTCCAGGTCGAGGACCGCGGCCGCGGATTCCGCGTCGACGGCCGTCCGTACCGTGCGGCGCCACCAGGAGGTGCGCTGCTCGGCGAGGAAGGTGTTGACCAGCGTGCGCCGGGCGTAGCCGTCCAGGTTGTCCGCCCGGCTCGCCTTGGACCAGTGCACGTACAGCTTGGTGATGGTCTCCTGCACCAGGTCGTCGGCCCGGTGCCAGTCCCCGCACAGCAGATAGGCGACCTTCCGCAGCCAGCCGCCCCGGGAGGCCACGTACTCCGTGAACTCCTCGTCGCGCGTCTGCTTCGCCATCCGCACCCCCTCTCGTCGTCCTGCTCGTGGTTCTGCTCTGGTGGTTCTGCTCTGGTGGTCGGGGCGGCGTCTCCCGCGCCGTCCGACCCTCTAATGCGGGCGGCTCCGCGGAATGTTGCACGGGGTGCGCACGTAGGCTTTCGGGCATGCCCAACGGCCGGTACTCACTGCACGACAGCCACGACCACCTCCTGCTCGGCGAGGAGCGCTTCAGCTGCGCGCCCGGGGCGGCCGGCTGGCGCTACGTCTCCAAGACCTACGCGCCGGACGGGCGGGTGATCGGCAGCGTCGACCTGACGCTGGACTCGCGGGCCCGGCCGCTGCGGATGGAGCTGCGGGCCGGCGGCTGGCAGGTGCGCGGCGGCGCGGTGGACGGGGTGGCCTGGGTCCGCACCGACGCGGCCGATCCGGGGGGCGAGCACGCGGCGGAGGGGCACGACCGGGCGCACGGCTTCGCCGGGCGCTCGCCGGGCTTCCTGGTCGCCACGGCCCGGATGCTGCGGCTGCGGGAGGGGGCGAGCGCGCGGGTGCGGCTGGTGGCGTTCACCGAGCCGGTGCTGGCGCCGCGCACCTTCGACCAGGGGTGGCTGCTGGAGGGCGTGGACACCCACGAGACGGACTCGGGGCCGCTGTTGGTCGAGCGGTACCAGGTGGGGGACCTGGAGACGGGGGAGCAGCAGGTCGTGCACCTGGCGGGGGACGTGGTGCTGGCGGCGGAGGGGATCGAGCTGGAGGAGCTGCAGTCGCCGCCGAACGCCTGGCCGGTGGGGGAGTAGGGGCGGGGCGCGGTTCGGGCGGGCGGGTCAGGTAGGCGGCTCAGGCGGGCGGGGCGAAGCCGGCGTCGGGGGTGGCGGGCCGCGGGGGCTCGGCGGGCTGCGCGGGCTTGACGAAGGACGGGGCGGCGGGGGCCGGGGCGTACGGCGCGGCAGGCGCCGGTGCGTACGGTGCGGGCGCTGGTGCGTACGGGCCGGGCGCGGGTGCCGCGGGCACGCCGAGGACGCGGTGGGGGCGGCCGTCGGCCGTGGGGACCGGGGCGGCGGCCGGGTGCGGGACGGGCGGCTGGACGGGTGCCGAGGCCGCGAACCGCTGCTGGGCGCGCATCCACTCCCGGCGCTGGCGCTCGGTGAGCACCGCGCCCAGGTACGCGGCCGGGTGCAGCCCCGGCGGCACCGGGTTGCCGATCCGGGCGGCCAGGTCCTCGGCCAGCCCGGTCGACATCCGGAACGTCACAGCCGGGTCCAACTGCCCGATCCGGCCGAGCAGTTGGCGGATCGCCAGCCAGAGCGGCTCGGGCACCGCGGAGAGGTCCATCGCGACCAGCTCGCGGCCCATGTCGTGCAGCAGCTGCGGGTGCACCGGGGGCAGCGGGCTGACCGCGCCGGCGCCGGCCGGGGTTCGCTCGCGGACCACGACCGTCCCGGCGAAGATGTCGCCGAGCCGCTTGCCGTCCGAGTTCAGCGCGGAGGTGATCACGGCCGGGGCGCCGGTTATCGCGATCAGCTCGAAGAAGCCCACCAGCCCGCGCACCAGCGAGTGCCGGAACCGGACCGGCCCGCCGTCGGTGCGCACCACCCGCAGGCCGAGCGCGGCCTTGCCGACCGAGCGCCCGTGGCTGAAGGTCTCGATCATCACCGGCAGGGCGACCAGGTAGAAGACCGTCATCCCGAGCATCGTCGCCGTCAGCGCCGCGGTGTCCAGGTCGGTCAGGGCGACACTCATCACCAGTGTCGACACGAACAGCGCGGCGAACTCGATGAGGAGGTCGAGCACGATCGCCAACGCCCTGCTCGGAAGCTTCGCCGTCTGCAGGTCGAGGACGACCGCCTCACCCGTCACCAGGTCGCTCAAGACACCTGTCCGTTCACGCTCATGCGAGCAGGTGGGAGCCGTGCTCGGATCCGCCCCCACCGCTCGCTCTCCGCAGTCTGATCCGCAGCCGCAAACATACGGCGCCCGGCGGGCGCACGGGAAGTGAGATCCCGGCGGCCGGGGCGGCGGCGGCTCCTGGCATGCTGGGCCCGCACGTGTCCGCACGTACCTGCCCGACCGCGCCCGACCGCGCACGCGCGCCTCGCGCCATCGCCGACCATGGAGCCGCCGAATGGACCTGGACGTCTTCGTCGCCACCCACCAGGGGGAGTGGGCCCGGCTGGACGCCCTGGCCCGTAGGCGCCGGCTCAGCGGCGAGGAGGCCGACGAGCTGGTCACCCTCTACCAGCGCGCCACCGGCCACCTCGCCAAGGTGCAGGCCGCCGCGCCGGACCCGGCACTGGTCAGCCGGCTGACCGGCCTGGTCTCGCGGTCCCGCAGTGCGGTGACCGGCGCCCGCAGCAACGGCTGGCAGGACGTCGCCCGCTATTACACGGTGAGCTTCCCGGCCGCGCTGTACCGCGCCCGCCGTTGGTGGGTGCCGGTCGCGGTGGTCTCGATGGCCTTCACCGTGCTGATCGCCTGGTGGATCGCCACCCACCCCGAGGTCCGGAACAGCCTCATCGCGCCCGACGACCTGCGGGAGATGACCCGCCCCGGCGGACAGTACGAGGCGTACTACTCGGACCGGCCGGCCAGCTCCTTCGCCGCCCAGGTCTGGACGAACAACGCCTGGATCGCCGTGCAGTGCCTGCTCTTCGGGATCGCCCTGGGCATCCCGGTGCTCATCGTGATGTGGACCAACGTGGTCAACCTCGCCGTCGGTGTCGGGCTGATGGCCTCCGCCGGGCGGCTCGACATCTTCCTCGGCCTGCTCATCCCGCACGGTCTGCTGGAGCTGACCGCGGTCTTCGTGGCCGGCGGCCTCGGCCTGCGACTCGGCTGGACCGTCATCGACCCCGGCCCGCGCACCCGCACGGTGGCGCTGGCGGAACAGGGCCGCTCGATCATCGGCATGGGAATCGGGCTGGCGACGGTGCTGGCGGTGGCCGGAACGCTGGAAGCCTTCGTGACCCCGTCCGGCCTGCCGACCTGGGCGCGCATTTCCATCGGAGTGGTAGCAGAGGCGGCGTTCCTCACCTATGCGCTGGTGTTGGGCCGGAAGGCCGCGGCGAGCGGTGAGTTCGGCGATGTGGATGCGGCCGATCGGGCGGACCTCCAGCCTGTCGCGGCCTGAGCCGATGTGATCAGCAGGCCTCTGACCTGCTACTCTTCTCGCATCCCGACCAAACCATTGACGTGGTGAGGGTGGGCTAGTAGGTTTGAACGGTTGGGACTGACTGGACAACGGTCAGCCCGGGCGTTAGTGTCTACGACACCGCCGAAATCGAGGCGAGCGCGTTTCACGAAATGCGCGTCCTCTGATGAAGCAAATCCCACGGACGGAACACTCCGAAGGCTTTGATAGGCTTCGGAACGAAGTTCGCAGGAAATCCCCCCAGCGGGAATCGGATGAATGAAACTCCGGAAAACGGAGCGGAAAACATCTGGTAAGCTTGAAACACGAAAGAACGAAGCGCCCGGAGGGCCCGCTGGAAGGCGGTCCGAAGGAAGCGTCCGTTCCTTGAGAACTCAACAGCGTGCCAAAAGTCA
>NZ_JBHVUS010000041.1:0-79765 GCF_042884005.1 Kitasatospora sp. NPDC058162 | reverse complement strand
GCGAGAAGCCGGTGATCCGGCGGTCCGCTGGCCTGGACGCCGAGTCGGGGCGGGGGCTGTGCCTGGTGGAAGCCCTGTCCGTGGAGTGGGGCTTCATGCCTCGCCCGGAACGTATCGGGAAGATCGTTTGGGCGCTGGTGGGCCCGGGAGGCGGTGCGTCGTGAACAAGAGGGCGCCCGGGTCGACGGAGACCCGGTGCTTCTACTGCGGTGCGGGGCTGCTGAAGGCGGTGACTCGAACCATCGCGGTGAACGGCCGAACGGTTCGTGTCCACGCGTGGCACCCGCGTCGCCCGGGGGAGGTGTCGGGGAAGTGATGCCGATTCGAGAGCACGACGGACTGGGGACGAACCTGGCTGCAGCGGCTGGCACCCCGTACCCCTTCCCGGTGATCGTGGAGGTCCGGGGTGTGACCGCGCCCGCGCGCTTCAGCAAGCTGCCGGATGCCATGGCTGCGGTCCTGAAGACGCTGGGCGCGCTCCCGCTCAGCCCGGACCAGCAGGGGTACTTCGCCGAGCTGTTCGGCCCGTCGAAGGCGCAGGCGATCGGGCACCGGCTGGCGACGCACGGGGAGGTGCGGGCCCTGGCCTTCCTCGACCTGACCCCGACCGTGGTCCGCCTGTACGCCGCCGACCCCGAGGCGCCCCAGTGATCCGGCGCCTGCGGGCCTGGCGTGCCCGAGCCGTGACCTGGTGGCTGCTGGACGGCCAGTTCTCCTGGCCGGTGAGGGTCGTCTCGCCGGGGCGTCGAGCCGCGCACCGTGACGTGATGGCGTGGTGCGACGAGCCGGGTTTCGCCGATGGCCAGCGATCGGAGCTGATGCGGCGAATCTGCGGCGAGGACGGTGGAGTTGGTGACCCGTTGCTCGGCCTCGACGAGGGAGAGCTGTCTCGCCGGAGCTTTGGCTGCGAGGGGTCGACGTGGGAGCGCACCTGACCTGATCAGGGACAACTGAAGACGTGCCGGACCACCCCGAGACCTTGGCGGGAACAGGGGTGGTCCGGTGGGTCGGAACCCGGTGCCGATGGTATCGGGCTCCTCGGCATGTCTGTGCACGGATGGCCGGTTCGGTTCTTGACCAGGGGAGTTGAAGAACAGTTGGACAAGGAGGACGACTTCGGTGCGGAGTTGGCGGGGAGCCTCGACCCAGACTCGTGGGTGTGGCTGCCAGGCGTGGACTATGCCGCCGGCTGGCGGGTCGCAAGACGGACAGCCGATGAGGTGAACTCCCTGTTGGCAGCGTGCGGCGTGGAGCGGTCGAAGATGCGTGCGATCGCTGACACGAACGCCCAAGGCGGAGCGTTGGTCCGTTTAGAGGGCGTGCTGGAGGGATGGGTGAACCTGAAGGAGCTGCTCTGCCTGGCAGCTAAGGTTCGTGTCGAGCCGAACTGAGCGTGTTGGTACCGACATCTTGCCTGCACTCGCTGCTCACTCTCCAATGCAGTCGGCCGTTGGCCACGGAGGAGGTAACTTCGTCGCCACGCTGTCATGGACTGCCTAGCGGCCATGGAGATCAGTCCTGCGAAGGCTTCAGAGCTTTTAGTGATTCTTTGGCTCTCTTGGTGTCGGGGTGGTGGGGGCCGACAGAGTTCTCATATATAGAGACAGATTCTTCGAGGCGCGCCTTCGCTGTCGAGACTTCACCGCATGAGGCTTCGATGTTTGCGAGATTTTCAAGACATCTAGCCGTCCTTGAATTAGCCCCCCCGAAAGCTTCCATTGAAATATCTAGAGCCAGTATCAGCCACTTCGCGGCGGCTGCCGGCCGCTCAAGAAACATTAGCGAGGTCGCAAGATTATTGAGATCCACAATAAGTTCTGGATGGCGATCCCCGTAGACCATCTTGTCGATATCAATAGCACGCTTACAGGCCTTGACGGAGTTAGCATAGAGTCCAAGAGAGTTATAAACTGTCGCCAGGTTGACCAGGGTAACTGCAACGTCACGGTGGCTCGACCCGACGAGCTTTTCCTGCTCTCGGAGGACCTGTTCCATAGCCACCTTCGCTTCCTGATGGGAGCCAGTTGCTTCCAGTGCCCTGGCCAGGTTCATCTTAACGGTGAGTGATCTCATCGTTTGGAACTCTTCAAGGCTTTCGTGCATCTCGGCGGACCGAGCAAATGCCTCATGAGCCTCCTTGAAGAGGCCGAGCTCAAACAGTGCTAGGCCAGCATTATTGTAGTCTCGTGCAGTATTTGCGTGGGTGCCATGCGAGATGTTCCGGTCGTATTCCAGTGCCGTCATTGATGCTTCCAGGGCTGCCTCGTAATCCCCAACCTCTAGGTATGACAATGAGAGGTTGCAGTGCAAGGTGGAAAGAGTTCCATCCGACACTTCGTCACCGAAGTCTTCGATGCAACCTAGAAGCTCCAAGATGGCGAGCTTTGCATCCCCCAGTTCTCTTGCGAGGTTGGCGCGGTTGGAGCGAATCGCGAGAACGCTATGGGGATCAGATTTGATGGAACTGCTTGCAAAGAAGGTTTCGCACGACTCTAGAGCAGCCAGGGAACTTTTCAGATCACCCTTAAGGTGGTAGAGGGACGCCAACCTGCTATTGATAATTGCTAGCGAGGATCCATCGGCTTCTGAAATCTTTGCAAGATTTAGAGTCTCATTGGCCAGATCAAGCGCTTCGTCCAGCTTGTCGGAACCCGCCATGGCCTCTATTGCGACCCCGCGGGCATAGAGGGCAGACTCAATATCTGAGGAATCCAGGAGATTTACATTCCCAAGCGATTCCTGTGCATATCGAAGGCTGCCACTGCGTACGCCCACAGAATTCAAGTATTCCGCGATCGAGCTGCAGAATAGAACTCGATTGAGTTCCATGCATCCTGAGCCGGCCAGGTGATCGATAAGTGACTCAAAGTGGGGCAGGACATGCGAATAGTGAGACCAATAGTCCGAATGAGTTGGGGTCAGATGTGTGACCTTGTAGAGCATGTATGTGGCGGCGTGGAGTGCCGCCTCTGTTTCCTCCTCGGAGGACTGCCTGACCAATGCCTGTATCAGGCTATGGCATTTCAATCCAGAACTTCCCACATCCAGCAGAGAGAACCTTCTGAGTGCAAAGATGGCATCGTGCAAATGGAGAGGATCAGCAAACGCTTCTCGGACGTCCATGCTCGCCGCCGATTCATGCTCGCGCTCGGCCGCGCGCGCAAGGCTTTGCCTGTAAACGGTCGGGATCCCGTTTTCCACCTCATCCTTGGTTCTAACGCTGGGAACTTTCCAACTGAATAGCTCCTTGGGGAACGGCTGATCCGCGAGGTGTGAGAACACTTGGAGAAGTTTGAAAGCGTGCGGGTGATGCTCTTTGAGGTTGAGAGCCGTGACATCCCAGGCGGCAGCAACTCCCGCGTGCTCCACCGGAGATGCCCTGCCCATGAGTTCCCTGGCGCGGTTTCGCAGGATTGAACTATAGGTGGCCGCATCGATTCCGGTAACGCCCATGTAGCCTGCAGCCTGCAGTAGAGCCAGTGGGTGCCCTCCGAGAGAAGCACAGAGCGCTTTGAGGTCGCCATCCTCAGATTTTGGCAGGGAAGATTTCAGTAGCTGAATTGAGTCACTAACAGCCAGCGGGCGAAGGTCGACAACGGGCAGATAATTAGCCCAAGTCTGATCAGTGCTGGAAAGCAGGAGGCGCGAGTTTCCTGCCCTGGACGCAAACTCGATAAGCTCGGGTGTTGCCATGGCGCCATCAATAATGAGGAGGCCATGAGCTCGTGACACTATCTCGATGACTGCATTAACAGGAGCCTGAGATGACGGCGAATCGGAAGATACTCCGAGCTCTGAGCCGAGTTCCGTAAGGCCGGAAGCGACTGATGTCCAGGAATCGCCGACAAGCCACCAGGAGAAGTCAAAGTCCTCAGACATGGCAGTGGCGAATTGTCGAAGAAGTTCAGTCTTGCCAATCCCGCTCATGCCAACAACTGCGACAGCTGGGCAACTTGAATCACAAGTAGAGAGTGACGCTGTTATCGACTCTATGTCGTTATCGCGCCCGAAGAATCTCGCCCTTGGTCGCCTTGCTTCGAGGTTTGAGACCTTTCGAATCTTGGACTGGCTCGGAGTTTCCGATATCGCCCTTAGCACGACCTCTCTAGTAATTGTCCGGCGGCGAATCCTGGCGGAAATAAGGCGAGGTGATTGCAGGCCGTCGATATTTGATAGCGATGGTCCATCTGCGTAATCGCGGGAATCGAAGTCGCGAGATGCCGAGGCGACGAGATTGACAAGAGAATCCCACGCCTTACCCAGATCGAGGCCACGCTCTCTGAAATCTGGAATTATATTTGGCGCGAGGTTTATGATCGAGTCGGCTCGCATCGTTGTACGGTCGGGTATGCCAACTTCCAGGTCGAGTGAGAATAGGAACTCCCGAGCCTCATCTTCAGAGCAGGAGAGCCGCTGTGCTGCCTCGGTCGAAAAATTGGTGAGGGCCTCTTCATCTCGATTGGCGCATGCGGAGGCCAGTTTAGCTGCATTGTCTTTCCCGCCCTTCATCACTCCATTGGTGGCGAGGCGGCAGCGACTTCCTGTAGGACTTTCTCTCCAGCGGTCAAAAAGTTTCCGAAGGCCCCCTTTTCCCCAGAGGTCGGAAAGCGGCCAAGGGCCTGCGCTGAGCTCTCGATGCTTGACTGATATTAGATGGAGGATTCCATTATTGAATTCTATGGAGAAATCTGTATGCCACTCGCAAATTACTGCCTTGATTGACGTGTTGGAGACCATTGCGAGGCAGTGCCTTGCCGCACACTGGTACTGAAAGAAGTACCGCGAAGCCGTTTCAGCCCCTGAATCCTCCGGCGGCGGCGTATTGAGGAACGCCTCAATCGGCGAGATCTGATGATCACTCAATCTGTCTCCAGGTAGCCGCGAACCTTGGCAAGGGTTACCACCATGGTCCCCTGCTGGCCGTTGTCCGTGCAACACTCACGCTATGAAGCCATCGTCCGGGCGGTGGAGCGGTTTTGGCCGGTGTCCTGCCTGGGGTGGGGTCGGGCATGATCGGGGGGCCGTAAGCTGCTGCGGCTCGGTCAGGGCTTTTGGGCCTGACCGCAGTTTGGCCGAGTGGCCCCCCGGCCTTGCTCGACGCGGGTCCCGGTCCGGGGAGGTGGGTAAAACCGCGGAGCCGCCCGGCCCCAGCCACGACGGGTACTGACCTCGGCGCTCCCTGGGCCGCACGTTGCGGTGGGCGCGGCCGGCCGCCGCCGGCGCGGGGCGGAGACAGGAGCGGCGGCGAGCGGCAGGGCCGCGCGCTGGCGCGTTGTGCGCGCCCTTGAGTAAGTGGAGAAGAGTTGCGACAGCCCCTGCGCCCGGTGTGGACGTGGGGGCTGCATCGTGTTTGGACGGTTAGCGGGAGGCCTTGGTGCGCTTGGGCTTGTGGGCGTCGATGGCGTAGGTGAGGGCGGTGGTTTCGGCGCCGAGACGGGTCTCCTCCAGGATGAGCGGGAGGCCGGTGGCCTGGTCGCAGGTGATGCGGTGGGCGATCAGGAGGACGGCGGCTTCGGAGAGTTGGAGGGCTTCGCGCTCGTCGGGCTGGGGGACCCGGGCACTGACCCGCTCGTACCAGGTGAGGTGGTGGCTGGCGGTGGCGAGCATCGCGTAGGCCTCGGCCGGGGTGGCGGCGGGCTGTTGGGCGAGTGGGGTGGCCTCGATGCGTTCCATGGGGAGCAGGAGGCGGTGGAGGGCGCGGCTGGCGCCTGTGGGGTCGGTGAGCAGGCGGTCGCAGCCGAGCATCAGCTCGTCCTGGTCCATCTCCAGCAGCGGCGCGGTGATGGCGTCGGTGCGGGTCCGGTAGACCGTGGGCTCCTCGGCGTGGTCGAACCAGGCGTCGATGGGCGTTGAGAAGATGTCGCCCTGGGCGGCGATGGTCCGATCCAGACTGGCGCTCGGGCCGTGGATGGCGGCGCGGACGAAGGTGCCGCGGCCTTGCTTCACGTCCAGCAGGCCTTCACTGCGGAGGGCGGCGACGGCGAGCCTGACGGTCGGGCGGGAGACGCCGTAGGTCTCGGCGAGATCGGTTTCGGTGGGCAGCTGAGTGCCGGGGGGCCACTCGCCGGTGGCGATGGACTGTCGCATCGCCGCCGCCACCTGCTTGTGCAGTGCCTCGTTCCGAATGATCGCCATGGTGTTGACCCCTTGGTGCGGACGCCGGGGGACGGGCCCGCTTCGCGTGTGTCGTGTCGTTTTCGAGGGTTCGTGTGTGGCCGTTTGCCCTGGTCGGGCGGCATCTCTAGGTCTGTCATCAGCCGCTATCCGTTAAACGTAAGCATGAATTGCTTGCGTCGGGGCGTCAAGGAGGAGCATCATCGAAGCGCAAAGATAAGTACGTTTGACGACTGACGTCATGCGACCCCTGGTGTCGGAGGAGTGTGCGCTCATGCAGTCCATTCCCGTGGACGGAACTCGGCTCGGCACGATGACCTGCATCGTTGCCCCCGAAGTTCGGATCGCGAACCGCGAAACCGGGGAGGTGAGGAAGGACCGGGAGGGGCAGACGGTCTACACGGTCGGCGTCGCGGTCCGGCAGGACGGCCGGCGGGCCTCGATCATTGAGATCAGCGTGTCGGGCGAACCGGTCGGCGTGGTGGAGGGCGTGCGGGTGCACGTCACGGGCCTGACCGCTTTCTCCTGGGCGATGGGGGACCGGCACGGCCTGTCCTTCCGGGCTGACGCCATCACCCCGGTTCCGGTCGGCGCCCCGGCGGCCTCGCGCAAGGGCGGCGACGCCTGATGAGCGGCGCGACCCGCGTGAAGCTGCGGGGACTGCTCCGGGAGCTCGGGGACCTGGCCGAAGAGGTCGACCCGTTCGGGCGGGACGACGAGGGGGTCCAGCTCTTCGACCACATCGCCATCGTCGCCACGAAGGCCGCAGGTCGAGCCCGTGACCTGGAGGCCGAAGCCCACAACACGGCGATGGAGAACGGGGGACGGCCGTGATCGTCCTCCAACTGCTGCGGGTGGTGATGCTGGCGACGGTGCTGATCGCGCTCAGCATGGCCCCGGTGCTGCGGCGCAGCTACCCCTATCTCTGGTGGTACCTGCTCGGCTGCCCGACGACCGCCATCCGCGTTCGGGTGACGTGGCGGCGCCTGACCACGAACCTCGGCCTCGCCGTGGCCAAGCGTCCGGGGCGGGCCCGGGTCGGGGACCTGATGGTCCGCGGGGATCCTCTGCGGCCGACGCCGCCTCGGTTGGGCGTGGCGAAGTACCGGCGTGGCGGCGTCGACGTGCGGGTGCGGCCTCACCCCGGGCAGGTGCCCGAGCACTTTGCCGAAGCCCTGGACGCGTTCACCCATGCCTGGCGGGTGCACGCGGTGCGGCTGGTCTCGGACGAGCGGGGGTTCGTCACTCTCTCGGCGCTCGCCTGGGACCCGCTGACCATGCCCGTGATGCCGTATCGGTTGAAGCAGCGGCTGTTGCGGGCGGTGGTCGGGCTGCTGGAGGACGGCCGGGCCTGGACGATCGACCTGCGGCGGGCGCCGCACTGGCTGATCGTCGGTGCGACCCGCTCCGGGAAGTCCACCCTCATCGCCGCGCTGGTGAAGGAACTCGCCCCGCAGCGCGTCGCCCTGTTCGGCATCGACCTCAAGGGCGGCATGGAACTGTCCCTCTTCGAGGACCGGCTGTCGGCCCTGGCGGCGACCCGGGCGGAAGCCGCCCACTTGCTCGCGGAGTTGGTCGCGGAGACCGAAGCTCGGATGCAGCTGTGCCGTTCAGTCGGAGCCCGTTCCGTCTGGGACCTGCCGGCGAAGCTCCGCAAGATGCCCGTCGTTGTCATCGTGGACGAGGTCGCGGAGCTGTACCTGGTCGCGACCAGGGACGACAAGGCGGAGGTGGGGGAGATCTCCACCAACCTGCTCCGGCTTGCCCAGCTCGGCGCCGCGCTGGGCGTCCACCTGGTGGTCGCCGGGCAACGGGTCGGCTCGGACCTCGGACCCGGGGTGACCGCCCTGCGGGCGCAGTTGGCCGGCCGGGTCTGCCACCGGGTGAACGACGCCGGGACGGCGGAGATGGCGCTCGGCGATCTCGACAAGGATGCCCTGGCCGCTGCTCAGCAGATCACCGCAGCTGAGCAGGGCGTCGCCATCACGGTCGGCGCCGACGGCCGGTGGATCCGCGCCCGTTCCGTCCACGTCACCCCCGACCAGGCCCGTCGAGCGGCGAGGAAGTACGCCCGGCTGGCACCGTCCTGGCCCGGCCTCCACACGGCGGACGAGCCGAACGAAGGGGTCTACGTCTGATGGGCGCTGCTCTCATCCTGGCCGCCGTCCTGGCCCTCGTCACCTACCTTCTGGTCCGCTCCGGCGAACTCAAGCTCTGGCACGTCCTCCTCGTCGGCGTCCTCGGGATCTACCTCGACCGCATTGGCTGGGCCGACCCCGTCGTCTACGCCGTGACCTGGCTCGTCCAAGGCCTTACCCACACCACCTGAGAAGCGTGATCACCGTGCCAACCCGACCAGCCACCCAGCCCGCCCACCCCACCGCCATCCCCGGCCGCGCCAGCGCATGCCTGGCCCGGCCGGGGCCCGGCGAACCCTGGCCCTGGAGGCACCCGCCATGACCGCCAGCACCAACCCGTACACCGACCCCACCGCACGCCGCGCCTTCCTCGCCCGGGGGGCGCGGCTTCGCCAACTGCCGCCGACAGAGCGTGATTTCGTCCGTCTCGGCGAGATGCCGGACCTGAGTCGCTGGCTGGAGCAGATCCGCGCCACCGGTGGTTGTGCCGAACCGGTCTACCTCGCCGGGCACACCGTCACGGTCGACCCCGATACCGGTGAGGTCCTGCGCCGCTACTCGACCGCTACCGAACCCGGTGGCCGGCTCGCCGTCCGCTGCCGCAACCGCCGGGCCTCCCGCTGCGCGCCCTGTTCCCGGGAACACAGTGGCGACACCTTCCATCTCGTCCGCTCCGGCCTGGTCGGCGGCAAGGGCGTCCCGGAGGCGGTCAGGACGCACCCGCGGCTGTTCGTCACCTTGACCGCGCCCTCGTTCGGGCCGGTCCACCGTGCGGGCGACTGCCATTCGGCTCGGCGCCGACGGTGCGAGCACGGCGGGCGGCACGGCTGCGGCCGTACCCACGTGGACGGTGACCCGGTCGTCGGGCAGCCGCTCTGCGCGGACTGCTACGACTACCCCGGCCACATCCTCTGGAACGCCATGGCCCCGGCCCTGTGGAAGGCCTTCCGCGACAACCTGTACCACCACCTCGCGGCCCAGGCGGGAGTCGGGCGGTCGGAGGTGCGCAAGCTGCTTCGGGTCTCCGCGGCCAAGGTCGCCGAGTACCAGAAGCGCGGGGCCGTCCACTTCCACGCCGTCGTCAGACTCGACGGACCGGACGGTCCCTCGGCTCCGCCTCCGCCCTGGGCATCAGCGGAACTCCTCCTGGAGGCCGTCCGCTCAGCGGCCGCTGCCGTGGCGCTTCCGTGCCCTGACTCGGTGGCCTACGGCGGGGGACGGCTCAGTTTCGGCACTCAGCTGGACGTGCACCCGCTTATCAATGGGGCTGGCGGGCGCATCTCGGACGACGCCGTGGCTGCTTACGTCGCCAAGTACACGAGCAAGAGCGTGGAGGCCGCCGGCGCTGTCGACCGCCGCATCGAATCTCTGGCGGAGATACAGGCCCTGCGTGTCAGCCAGCACGTTCGTGCGCTCATCACCACCGCTTGGCGCCTCGGCGGTCTGCCCGAACTCCAGCACCTGCGCTTACGCGCCTGGGCCCACATGCTCGGCTACCGAGGCCACTGCCTCACCAAGACCCGCGTCTACTCCACCACGTACGGACGACTCCGAGCAGATCGTGCGGATCACGTTCGGACCAGCACTCAGAATCTCGTGGGGAGTTGGGAAGGGGAAGTCGCAGTGGAGTCGACGTGGCGGTTCGTGGGTTGTGGCCATTCGCCTGGCGAAGCGCTCATCGCCGCCGGGATTGCTGAGGACCTCAGCATCAACCGAGATGTCGTGCGCGCGTTGCTCCCTCCTGCGGACGGTGTGCGGTGACGGCAGTGAAGGTCGTTTGGAAGCCTGACAAAGAGCTGACGTCGGCCGAGCGAACTCGCCTGCTGCGTCTGCTCTTCGGGCTTCGTCCCTCGAACGATGGACAGTGTCCGAAAGACCCGACCGTCCATCAGAAATAGCGTCACAATCTCCTACATGGAGCACCCCGGCGACGGCGGCAACCGTCCCGGGGCTTGGCCGACTTACAGGAGTCGACATGGGTCATTCAACCATGGGGGAGCGCGCCGCGATCAGCGTCGTCGCTGCTCATACCTCGCCGGTTCGCGTCCTGCGGGCCGTGGACTATCTCAGGGTGAGCACCGAGGAACAGAGGCTCGGGTACGGCATCGCGAGCCAGGCGAGGAAGAACAGCCGACACATCGAGGCCAAGGGGTGGGCGCACGTCGACACCTTCAAGGACGAGGGTGTCTCGGGCTCGAAGGAGATGGGCGAGAGGCCGGACTTCGACCGGCTGATGGCGGCGGCCGAGCGACGAGAGTTCGACGTGGTCGTCGTGGAGAAGGGCGACCGGATCGGCCGGGTGGGTCGGGCGTTCTGGCGTTGGGTGTGGGCGCTGGAGGACATCGGCATCTTCGTCGCCATCACCAACCGGAACATCGACAACACCACGCCTGAGGGCCGCGCGCAGATGCGGCGTGAGGCCGACTACGCGGAGACCGAGTGGGAGAACATCCGGTCGCGGACGCAGGGCGGTCTCCAGGAGAAGGCCCAGGAGGACGGGGCGCCGCACATCGGCGGACCGGCGCCGTTCGGCTACAGGGTTGAAGGGAAGGGCCTCAAGGGCTCCTACCTGGTCATCGACTGGTACGAAGCGAAGATCATCAACCTGGTCCATGACCTCATTGTCGATCTGGGGCTGAACATCAGGCAGGCGGCCATCTGGCTCAACGCGGCTGGCTATACCTGCCGTTCGGGGAAGCCCTGGTCAGCGGCGAACCTCAGGGATCGGGTCCTGTCGAGGGCGGTGCTCGACGCGGAGCTGGTCTTCCGTGGCGATCACGCGATGAAGGATGCCGACGGACTCCCGATCTGGGGTGAGGCCGTGATCATCAAGCTTCCCCGGATCCTTACAGTGGACGAGGCTGCGGATCTCCGGCGGATGGCCTCCGCCCGGAGGCCGGACAACTTGCGAGGCCGATCCGCCTACCCGCTGTCCGGGCGCTTGATCGCATTGTGCTCGGCTCCCTACACCGGCTTCAGCCGGGAGTCCATGCCGGGCGGTCGTCGGCAGTATCGATGCTCCGGGAAGTCGGAGAAGGTGCCTGGACAGGCGGTTTGCGACTGCTCGCACATTGATGCCGAAGCGGTTGAACAGCGTGTGTGGACCGAAGTGGTAAGCCTGCTCGCCGATTCCGCGAGGTTGGAGGAGCTCGCGGCGGAGTGGGTCGGCATGGCATCGGGTGACCAGTCGGCGCACACGAATCGGATCGCCGAACTCGACAGGCAAATCGTTGAGATGAAAGCGGCTATTGCGTCGGTGCTTGTTGCGACGGCCAAGCAGGGGCAATCACCTGACGTCATTCAGGCTGCCACGAGGGCTCTCAACGAAGAGCTGCAACAGCTTGAACAGATGCGTGCCGAGGCGGCAGCCTGGCTGTCGGAGGTCGAAGCGGCCGACCGCCGGGCCCGCGACCTGGTGGCGCTCGCCAACATGGCACAGCACCAACTGGTGAAGATGGGGCCGGCGGAGCAGGACGAGATTCTGGGCCTTCTTGATGTGAAGGTCACCGTCGAGGGGCCGGTGCCTCTTCGCCGCGGTGGCGCTCGGTGCACCATTCAAGACTGGTACCGCGCGGCTGGCTTGGGGGTTCCGGCGGCCGATCTATCGGACGAGCACTGGGAGTTGGTGCGCCACCTGCTTCCCAAGGGCTATCGCGACCGCGTCCGCCGCTCCGTCGACGCCATCTTCGCGAAGGCTCGGACGGGCCGCTCCTGGCCACACCTTCGCGAGGAGTACGGGTCAACGAGTACCGCGTCGAAGTACTTCACCGAGTGGGCTGCGGACGGCACTTGGGCCGCGCTGAACTCCGCACTTGCGACGGCGGAAAGAGTGCCGCTCCCAACCCTCGACCTCACGCCGCCAATGCGAATCGAAGGTCGCGTCGATCCCCGCGTGATCCTGATCCCCGGTGAACGATCCCGAACGGGATGGTCACGATCAGCACGCAGCAGATGATTCCGGCGACCACGTACCCGATGGCCATCCAGATGCCGCAGAAGAGCAGCCAGATGACGTTGAGGACGAAATTGATGGGCTTCATGCGCGTTACCCTCTCACGCTCGACGGACTGACTGCCACGACCTGCCATGCCCTCTGGCGTGCGGGTTCACTCCCTTAGGGGGTGTTCTTGGGGGATGACTCGGGGGTGGGGAAGGTGGGGAACTGGGTGGCCCGGGCGTCCACGAAGTGGCAGTCGCCGGAGGTGGGGCAGAGGTTCACCGAGGGGTCCTCGCCGTGGGTGGGGCTGAGGAGGCGGAACTCGGCGAAGGTCACCCATCTGCCGCCGCCGAGGTCGACGGCGCGGGCGACGGGCGGGGCGGCGACGTGGTCGGTGTCCTCGGTGACCCTGACGCTGTCCTGCCGGCCGGGGAAGGCGGTGAAGATGTACTGCTCCGGCCCCGGCACCCCGTTGGCGTACAGGCGCGAGGCCTTGGTCAGGTCGTCGATCGGGCCGGTCTGCATGCCGGTCCAA
This sequence comes from Kitasatospora sp. NPDC058162, assembly GCF_042884005.1. Taxonomy (NCBI): domain Bacteria; kingdom Bacillati; phylum Actinomycetota; class Actinomycetes; order Kitasatosporales; family Streptomycetaceae; genus Kitasatospora; species Kitasatospora sp. NPDC058162. Next base: position 67,041 of record NZ_JBHVUS010000041.1, on the reverse strand, counting down.
GGGTCGCCGATGTGCACCGCGCAGTAGTCGACGTCGTCGAGCAGCCAGAGGGCCATCGCCCGGTCGCGGCCGTTGTCGTCGAGGACGATCAGGGTGGACAGGGTCGGGGCAGGGCACTCCTTGAACCGGTTGGGGAACTGGTCCACGGTGTAGAGGATCCACCGGGCGGACGGCGGCGCCGGTTCGGGCAGCACCACTCTGTGGCGCGGCGGCCCGTCGTCGTCGCCGAAGACTCCGCAGGCCGTCACCGAGGCCAGGACGGCCATCGAACACACCATTCCCGCAAGGCGTTTCATCGCGTACCCCCCGTAGCGCTCCGATGCGTCCAGGGTCGGGCCGGGCGGGGTCGGCCGACAAGGCACCGGAGGGTCACGGAACCGTCCCGGTCCGGAACGGAGGTGACGGTGCGTCAGTGGGCTTCGCGGCAGGGGCGGGTGGGGGTGCAGAGGGAGAGGGTGAGGGGCCGGCCGGTCGCGGGGATGCGGTAGTGGTAGGCGGCGAAGGTGACGAGGTGGCCGGCGCCGAGGTCGACGGTGCGGCGGCGGACGGGGCTGACCAGGTGGTCGGGGTCGCCGGAGACCGTGATGTCGTGGACCTGGCCGCGGTAGGCGGTGAAGGCGTAGGAGTCCACGCCCGCCGTGGTGTCGGCGGGCATGGGGGTGCGGGGGATGAGGTCCTCGATGGCGGCGAACCAGATGGTGGTGGGGGACTCGCCCCGGTGGTTGATGACGGCGTAGCAGACGTCGAGGTTGTCCACCAGCCAGAACGCCACCGCCCGGTCCTGGCCATCGCTGTCGAGGACGGCCAGGGTCGACAGGGTCGGCTTCGGGCACTGGGGCGGGGTGTTGAGCGTGGCGACGAGGTCCACGATCCACTGGGCGGACGGCGGGGCGGGTTCGGGGAGCGGCACCGGGTGGCGGTAGGTGCTGGGGTCGAGGGCCGGCTCGCAGGCGGTGGCCGCGGCCAGCGCCGTCGTCAGCGCCACCGCTGAGCAGAGCACCCCGAGGCTGCGTCTCATCGTCTCCCCTCCCTCTCGGTACGACGGGTGGGCCCCAGGATGCGCCCCGCTGCGGGCGGCGGCAAGGCTCCGGGCGCGGTGGAAGGGCTCCGCACCCGGAGCCGGGTGGTGTCTAGGCCGGGCGGGGCAGGTAGGCCAGGCCGTGGGCGCCGGGTTCGGCGAGCTTGGGGACGGTGAGGCGGGTGACCGGGGTCAGGGCGTCGAGGTCGATGACGTCGACGGTCGAGGAGACGACGGAGGCGACGTAGCCGAACCGGCCGTCTGGGGAGGAGGTGATGGTCAGCGGGAACTGCCCGACCTCGACGGAGCCGAGCTGCCGGCGGGTGGCCGCGGAGAAGACGGTGAGGCGGCCGGGGGCCTGGCGGCCGAGCGGGCTGCCCGGGTCCGCGGTGGCGTGGATCTCGCCGGCCAGGAGGCGTCCGCTGCTGGTCAGGTGGACGGGCAGGACGGCGGAGCCGGTGGGGAGGACGTCCACCACGGAGGCCGTGCGGGTGTCGAGCACGCGGACGCCGGGGGCGGCGTCGGGCTTCCCGGCGAAGCCCAGGTAGGGCCCGCCGACGTACACCCGGGCGCCGTCGGCGGAGACGGCCAGGCCCTCGCTGCCGGGGACGGCCACCTTGGCGGTCAGCGTGCCGCGGTCGAGGTCGACTACGGAGACGTACGGCGCCTCCTTGTTGGTGGCGTAGCCGGTGCGGCCGTCCGGGGAGATGGCGAACCAGTGCGGGCCCGGGGCGTCGGTGTCGATCCGGCCGAGCGGGCGGCGGGTCGCGGTGTCGATGACCACCACGCCGCCCGGGCGGTCCGCCGAGGCCTCGACGCTGACGTAGAGCCGGCCGCGGACCGGGTCCAGCGCCAGGCCGTGCGGGCCGTGTTCGGGGGCGAGGTCGATCACCTCGACGATCTCGCGGGTGTCGGCGTCGATCACGGTCACCTCGGTGCGGTGGCCGTCGTGGGCGTTGTAGTAGCCGGCCCGGTAGGCGCTGGTGCACCAGAGCAGGCGCTGCGCGGGGTCGAAGCACAGCTCGTGCGGCTGGGCCGTGACCTCGACGGTGTCGAGCAGGGCGTCGGTGGCGGCGTCGAAGAAGGAGACGGTCGGGCCGCTCTGGCTGACGACGGCGAGGACGTCGCCGGCGAGGTGGGCGCGGAGGTCGCGGGAGTCGCGGGAGTCGCGGGGGTCGCGGGGGTTGTTCGGCACGGGTGACTCCTGGGTGCGGGAGGCCTGGTGATTCTCGGACGGTTCCACTGTCCGCGCCCCGGGGTCGTCGAACCATGCAAGGATCGGCACGGGATTGTTGCCTCGTACGCAAAGATGCAGCTCAGGAGCCGTGGATGGACCTCAACCTGCTGCGGGCGCTGGACGCCCTGCTCCAGGAGAGCAGCGTGACCCGGGCCGCCGAGCGGCTCGGCACCTCACCGGCGGCGGTGAGCCGGATGCTGGCCCGGCTGCGCCGCGCGGTCGGCGATCCGCTGCTGGTGCGGGCCGGGCAGGGGCTGGTGCCGACCCCGCGGGCGCTCGAACTGCGGGAGGAGGTGGCGGAGTTGCTGCGGGGCTGCGACAACGTGTTGCGGCCCGGGGCGGGTTTCGACCCGGTGCACCTGGAGCGGACCTTCACCGTGCAGTCCACCGACGCGGTGCTGGTCCGGGTGGCCGGCCGGCTGACCGGGCGGATCCGCGCCGAGGCCCCGGGCGTGGACGTGGTGTTCCTCCCGGAGTCGCTGGAGGGCGGACCGGGCCTGCGCCAGGGCCAGGTGGACGTCGAGGTCGGCGTGTTGGGGCAGTTGGACCCGGAGATCCGTACCCGGCCGCTGGTCACCGCGCCGGTGGTCGGCGTGGCGCGGGCGGGCCACCCGCTGTTCGAGGGGCGGATCACCGTCCGGCGGTTCGCCGCCGCCGACCACATCGGCGTCTCGCGGCGCGGCAAGCGGCTCGGGCCGATCGACACCGCGCTGGCCGAACGCGGCCTGCGCCGCCGGGTCGCGGTGGTGGTGCCCAGCCACACCGCCGCGATGCTGCTGGCCCGGGACACCGACCTGGTGACGCTCGGGGCCGCGGACTGGCTGCCGGAGACCTTCCAGGCGCTGGGCCTGCGCGGCTTCCCGATCCCGCTCGAACTCCCGCCGCTGGAGCTGGGGATGGCCTGGCATCCGCGCAACTCGGTTGATCCTGCGCACCGTTGGTTCCGTGCGCACCTGGCGGCGGCGGTGCGGCAGGAGTAGCGGCAGGGGTGGCGGCCGGGGCCGCACCCGGCGAGCGGGTGCGGCCCCAATTTGCTTGCTCTGAGCGCCGGATGGCCGCTACTTGCCCGCGATGACCTGCCCCATCGCCGCCAGCGTCGGCGAGCCGTTGTTCCAGTAGTCGGAGTGCCCCGCGTTGGGGTCGACGGGCATGACGTTCGCGCCGAACTGGGGAGTCGTGGTCTGGCGACCGTGGATCAGGTGGTGGTCGCCGTCGCCGAAGCCGAAGTCGGACTTGAAGTTGTCCCAGGCGTTGTCCGCCAGCCCGCCCGGGTCGACGGCGCCGGCCATGCCGATCATGTCGGCCGGGCTCTGCGCCGCGTACACGTGGGACGGGTCGATGCGGAGGTCCTGGGCGGTGTCGACGCCGGCGCCGGGACTGGCGATGAGGACGACGTTGTCGACCGGAAGCCCGTGGTCCTTCATGGTGTAGCCGATCGTCGTGGTGCCGTAACTGTGCCCGAGGATCGTGTTGTTGGCGATGTTCCCGTTGTGGGTGGCGTGCAGCCCGTTCTCGAAGCTGACCAGGTTGTTCTCCGCGCTCTTCGCGTACGAGTCGTCCGCGGCCTCGGGGACGATGTTCTGCGGGGCGTCGTAGCCGATCCAGGTGATGGACGAGGTGGTCTTACCGGTGCCGGCGGCGTTGGCCGCGGCGACCATCGCGTCCGAGCGGCTGATGTCGCCGTCGACCTTGCCGAGCCGGGCGCCGGTGCCGGGGACGTACGTCGACACGTTGTCGGCGGTGTCCGGGTTGTTGATCGCGACGATGGCGTGGCCCTTGCCGTTGGTGTCGAAGCCCATCAGGTACGCGGGCGGGTGGGCGGAGTCGACCTGGGTGCCCAGCCGGCCCTCGATGGCGTTGATGCCGTTCATCTTCTCGGTGAGGTCGTCGTGCTTCTTCCGCCACTCGTCCAGCTTGCCGTCCTGGATCGGTATGCCGTTCATGTCGGCGCCCGTCGGGATGTCGAGCGGCTCGGGGCCGAGCGCGTCGAGCTGGTGCTGGATGTCCGTCTTGGCCCGGGCGAGGTTGATCCGGTTGGCCTGGTCCCGGCCGGTGGCGGGGATGCCGTCGAGGTTGCCGATCTGGTCCGGGTGGTTGAGGATCATCCGGTGCTGCTGCTCGTCGGTGAGGCTGTTCCACCAGGCCTGCACGCTGTTCGGGTCGGTGCCCTTGTCGGGGACCTGTTCCAGCGCGTTCGCGGCGGCCGTGTCGTTGGTCGCGACGGTGGAGTCGAGGCCGGTGCCGTTGGTCGCGTTGGTGGTCAGGTGGGCGAGCCGGCTGCTGATCGTCCGGTCCGCGTGGTCGGCCTCGGTGAGGGCGGCGCTGATCCGGTCCCGGATGTCCTTGGCGTGTACCGGGGCGCCGTGCCCGGCGAAGGTCAGCGAGTTGGGGTTGTTGTCCCAGGTGATGCCGCCGTCGGGGGCGACGGTGAGCCCCTGGGCCTTGGCGTCGTCGAGGGCGCTGATCAGGTGCGCCTGGGCGGCGGCGAAGCCCTCGGAGGCGTCGTGCAGGGCCCGGCTGATCAGCCCGATCTCCTGCTGGGCGGCCACGAGTTCGTCGTGCAGGGACTTGATCCGGGTCTGGGCGTGACCGCCGGCCGTCCCGGTCCACTGGGAGTTGTTGAGCCGGTCGACGACGTCGTGCTGCCAGTTCTCCACGTGCTGGCCGAAGGCGGTGGAGAGGGTGTCGAAGGCCGTCTTGGCGATGGCGAGGTTGCAGAAGTCGGCGTCGTGGAGCGTCTTGATGTCCATCGGCTACTCCGCCGCCCTCGCGCTGCGCGGCTTCACCGGGCCGGTGGCGACGGTGGTGCCGAAGGGGTCGGGCTCGTTGGTGGTCGGGACCGGTATGTCCGGGTGGATCATGTTGTTGTGGATGTCCTGCTCGACCTGGCGGTAGTAGGCCGCGGAGGTGCCCAACTTGGTACCGAGGTCGCCCATGTCGCCGCCGAGCTTGTCCAGCAGGGTCTTCCAACTGCTGCCGCAGGTGGTCAACGCGGCGGCGGTGAGCCAGCCCTGCATGGTGCCGGCGGCCTGGCTGCACGGGTCGGTGATCTTCGTGGTCTCGCCGGGTATGAGACCGCCGATGTGTTGCGCGCTCTGTCCGCAGCCGTCCAACTCGGACGGTTTGACCTTGAATGCCAGGCCTGCGTCGGGTTCTGCCATTGCGTCGTTCCCCCGTCAGTTCCGGACCGGTTGCTGGGCCGGTCCGAGCGGTAACTGACGACGCATGCTAGCGGATCGTCAAGTACGGACAAGTGGTTTGACCAGGGCGTATGCGAAGGGGCCGCACCTCGGCAAAGGTGCGGCCCCGAACGGGAGTTGGGGTACTTGGGTTGCGTAGGGCTGGTCGGGCTACTTGGGCGGCGGAGTGCCGTCGGGCCAGACGCAGGGCGAGCTGACCTGGAGGGTGAGGTCGTGACTGGAGTCGGAGGTTCCGTTGAGGATCGCGAGGAACCCGTCCTGCGGGTTCTTCATCCGGACCCAGTCGGGATGGGACCCGGCGGCGTCCGGGACCGCCTGGAAGCCCTGCCCGGTCAGGTAGGTGCGGTAGTCGGTCACCGTCTTGGCCTTGACATCTGACGATACGTCACCGAAGTCGTAGCCCCGGCTGCTCTGCCTCCGGCCGTGCGGGCCGATGTCGTTGGCGTCGCACTCCAGATCGCTGTACGCGGGCGGCAACGAGGTTGCCTGGACCGGAAGTCGGGCCTGGATGGCGGCGAGGTAGCCGTCGATCCGGGTCTTGGCCTGGTCCAGGGTGATCGTGGGCTTCGCGCGCTCCTGGAGGGTGTTCGCCCCGCAGGCGCTCAGGGTCAGCGCGGTGACCGCCAGCACGGCCGCGGCGGTCACCCGCCCGAGCGGGGAGGTGGGTGCTGCGGCTCTCATCAGGCCCCCTTCCCGGCCATGATCTTCCCCATCGAGACCAGGGTGGGCGAATCGGCGTTCCAGTAGTCGGAGTGCCCCGCGTTGGGGTCGGTGGGCAGCACGGTCGCGCCGAACTGGGGGGCGGTGGTCTGCCGGCCGTACATCAGGTGGTGGTCGCCGTCGCCGAAGCCGAAGTCGGTCTTGATGTTGTCCCAGATGTTGTCCCCGACGCCGCCGGGGTCGGTGGCGGCGGCCCAGCCGATCGCGTCGGCCGGGCTCTGCGCCGCGTACACGTGGGACGGGTCGATGCGCAGGTCCTTGGCGGTCTCCACGCCGGCGCCCGGGCTGGCGATGAGCACGGCGTTGTCGACCGGGAGGCCGTGGTCGCGCATGGCGTACCCCACGGTCGTGGTGCCGTAACTGTGCGCCAGGATCGTGTTGTTGCCGATCTTCCCGTCGTGGGTGGCGTGCAGCCCGTTCTCGAAACTGACCAGCTTGTCCTCGGCGTTCTTGGCGTAGGTGTCGTCCGCGGCCTCCGGGATGATGCTCTGCGGCGCGTCGTAGCCGACCCAGGTGATCGACGAGGTGGTGCTCTTGTCGCCCGCCTGCCGGTTGGCGTTGTCCGCCGAGGCGACCATGACGTCCGAGCGGTTGATGTCGCTGCCGATGCTGCCCAGCCGGGCGCCGGTGCCGGGGACGTACGTCGACACGTTGTTCGCGGTGTCGGGGTTGTTGACCGCGACGATGGCGTGGCCGTGCCCGTTGGTGTCGAAGCCCAGCAGGAAGGTCGGCGGGTGGGTGGCGTCGACCTTGGTGTTCAGCCGGGCCTCGATCGCGTTGATGCCGCCCATCTTGTCGGTGAGGTCGTCGTGCTTCTGCTGCCACTCCGTGTAGGCGGGGTTGGGGCGGATGAACCGTCCGCTGCCCAGGGTCGCCGCCGGCGCGGGGCCGAGGCCGTCCAGCTGGCGCTGGATGTCCTGCTTGCCGCGCGCCAGATTGATCAGGTTGGCCTGGTTGCGGTCGACGGCGGGGATGCCGTCGAGGTTGCCGAGCTGGTCCGGGTGGTTGAGGATCATCCGCTGCTGTTGCTCGTCGGTGAGACCGTTCCACCAGGCCTTGACGCTGTTCGGGTCGGTGCCGGCGGCGGGGATCTGGCTGAGCGCGTCCGCGGCGCTCTGGTCGGCCTTCGCGGTGGCCGAGTCCAGGCCGGTGCCGTTGCTCGCGTTGGTGGCCAGGTGGCCGAGCCGGGCGTTGATGGTCTGGTCGGCGTGGTCGGCCTCGTTCAGCGCGGCGGTGATCCGGGCCTGGATCTGCTGGGCCTGCGTCGCGGCGTCGTTCCCGGCGAAGTTGGGGGAGTTGGGGTCCTTCTCCCAGGTGATCCCACCGTCGGCGGCGACCGTCAGCTTGTGGGTCTTGGCGTCGTCCAGGGCGTTGATCAGGTGCGACTGGGCGGCGGCGAAGCCGTCGTAGGCGTCCTGCAACGCACGGCTGACCAGGGCGAGTTCCTGCTTCGCGGCCTGGAGCTCGTTCTGCAGGAACTGGATCCGGGTGTTGGCGTGGCCGGCGGCCGTCCCGGTCCACTCGGAGTGGTTCAGCCGGTCGACGACCTCGTGCTGCCAGTTCTCGATGTGCTGGCCGAAGGCGGTGGCCAGGGTGTCGAAGGCGTTCTTCGCGGTGGTGATGCCGATGACGTCGGCGCCCTGGAGGGTCTTGATGTCCATCGCTACTCGGCCGCCTTCGCACTGCGGGGCTTGACCGGGCCGGTGGTGACGGTGGTGTCGAACGGGTCCGGCTCCGGCCCGTTCGAGACGGGCGCGTTCGGGTTCCGCATGCTGTTGTGGGCGTTCTGCTCGGCCTGCCGGTAGTACGTGGCCGAGGTGCCGAGCTTGGTGCCGACGTCGCCCATGTCGCCGCCGAGCTTGTCGAGCAGGGTCTTCCAGTTGGTGCTGCAGCTGGTTATCGCGCCGGCGGTGAGGAACCCCTTCAGGCCTCCGGCCGCCTGGCTGCACGGATCGTTCAACTTCGCGGTCTCGCCCGGTATCAGGCCGCCGATGTGCTGTGCGCTCTGACCACAGCCGTCCAGTTCGCCCGGCTTGACCTTGAACTCCAAGCCCGCGTCTTGTGCTGCCATGCTTCGTTCCCCCGTCAGTTCCGGACCGGTTGCTGGGGCGGTCCGGGATGATCGAAACTGGGGACGCATGCTAGCCGATCATTGATACAGACCAGCACGAAGGCGGACCAGCCGGACGCGAAGGGGCCGCACCCCGGGAAGGTGCGGCCCCGAACGGGAGTTGGGCTCAGGCGGGCGGCGTGCCGTCGGGCCAGACGCAGGGGGAGACGAACCCGATGGTCAGGGTGGTGGTCCAGTCGCCGCCGTCGTCGATGGAGGCTTTGAAGCCGTCCTTCGGGTTCTTGAGGAAGACGGCGTCACGGTGGCTGCTGGTGACCTCGAATCCGGCCTTGACGAGGTGGTCGCGGAATGCGTCGAAGGTCGCCGCGTGGCGGTCGGCCGGGATGCCGCGGAGGTAGCGTGACGTCACCGCCATGACCCGGCCGTCCTCTTCCGACGGCGCGTCGTTCTTGAAACACATGCCGTCGTCGTCCCGGTCGGAGAGCGCCGTCACCGGCTGCGGGAGGGCGGCGAAGACGTCGGCGAAGTACACCTCGGTCTTCTGTCTCGCCTGGGCCCGAGTGATGGTCGGTTCGTCGGAGCCGTGGCTGCACGCCGCCAGCGTGCACAGCAGTGCGATGGCCGCGGTGGCCCGCTTGATGAGAGGGACGTGCTCGGCGGTGTTCATGGGATCGGCCTTCCGGCGATGGCGCGCAGGGCCGCACCTGGGGAAGGTGCGGCCCTGAACGGGATTATCGGGTCAGGCTGGCGGCGGAGTGCCGTTGGGCCAGAGGCAGGGGGAGATGACATCCAGTTGGAACGTGCGGCTCGCGTCGGTGGCGCCGCCCAGGATGGCGACGAAGTTGTCCTTGGGGTTCTTCATCTTCACCCAGCCGAGACGGGCGTCGGGCTCCACCAGTTGGAAACCCCGTCCGGTGAGGTAGCTGCGGAAGGCGTCTGCAGCTTCCGTCCTTCCGGACAGCGGGAGGCTCTCGAATGTGGCGGACCGCCAGGTCTGCTTCCGGCCGTGCGGTCCGGAGTTGTTGGCGTCGCACTCAAGGTCGCTGAACGAGGTCGGATTCGACGTGGGTTTGATCGACAGGTTGGCCAGGATGTCGCCCTGGTAGCCGTCGATCAGCTTCTTCGCCTGGTCGACCGTCATGGTGGGCTTCGACTGCTCCTGCGAAGTCATCGCACTGCAGGCGTTCAGCGTCAGCGCTGTGATCGCGACGGCTGCTGCCGTGACGACCTTGCCGGGCCATGACCGGGCTGGGCCGATGTGGATGGCGTTTCTCATGAGATCGGCTTTCCGGCGATGGCCTTTCCCATGGCTATCAGGGAGGCGGAGCCGTTTTCCCAGTAGCCGGAGTGATCCGTTCCCGGGCTGGTGGGGATGATCTGCGCACCGAACTGTGGAACGCTCGGGTCGCGCCCGAAGGCCACGTGGTGGTCGGGTTCGTCGATGAATCCGAAGCTTCCTCCGGCATTGTTGATGAGGTTGCTCGCAAAGTTGTCGGCATCCTCCGGGGGTGCGAACTTGATGCTGTCGATGTCGCCTTGCGCCGCGAAGACGTGGGACGGGTCGACTCCCAGATCTCGGGCGTGCTCGACGCCGACGCCAGGGCTGGCGATCAGGACGACGTTGTCGACGGGCAAACCCTTGTCGCGCAATGTGTAGCCCACGGTCGTGGTGCCGTAGCTGTGGCCGAGGATGGTGTTGTTCGAAGGCTTTCCCTCGTGCGTGGCACGGAGACCGGTCTCGAAGCTGTGCAGGTCGTTCTCGGCAGCCTTCGCGAAGATGTCGAAGGCCGCGTCAGGGACGATCGACTGCGGTGCGGCATAGCCGACCCAGGTGATCGACGATGTGGTTTTTGAGTTCCCCGTGGCCTGGTTGGCGGAGGCGACCATCAGGTCGGACCGTTCGATGTCGCTGTGGAGACTGCCGCCGAGGCGGGCCCCAGTACCGGGAACGTAGGTCGAGACGTTGTCGGCGGTGTCGGGGTTGTTGACCGCGACGATGGCGTGGCCCTTGCCCTTGGTGTCGAAGCCGAGCAGGAAGGCGGGCGGGTGGTCGGCGTCGACCGGAGTGTTCAGCCGATCTTCGATGGTCTCGATGCCGTGCATCTTGTCCTCGAGGTCGTCGTGCTTTTGCTTCCAGTCGTCATAGTCGGGATTCTTGATCGGCTGACCGTTATAGGTCGCCAGGTTGTGCACCGGCTCGGGGCCGAGGGCATCGAGCTGACGCTGGATGCGCTCCTTGCCGCGCTGGAGGTTGATCAGGTTGGCCTGGTGCCGGGCGGTGGCCGGGATGCCGTCGAGGGCACCGACCTTGTCGTGTTCGGTCTGGATCATGTGCTGCTGCTGGGCGTCGGTGAGGCCGTTCCACCAGGCCTTGACGCTGTTGGGGTCGGTGCCGGCGGCGGGGACCTGGTTGAGGGCGTCGGTGGCGGTCTGGTCGGCCTTGGCGGTGGCGGAGTCGAGGCCGGTGCCGTTGGTGGCGTTGGTGGCGAGGTGGCCGAGCCGGGCGTTGATGGTCTGGTCGGTGTGGTCGGCCTCGGTGAGAGCAGCAGTGATGCGCTTGCCGATCTCCTTGGCGGTGGCCTCGGCCTTGTCCCCGGCGTAGTTGGGGGAGTTGGGGTCCTTGTCCCAGGTGATGCCGCCGTCGGGAGCGACGGTCATCTTGTTCTTCTTGGCGTCGTCCAGCGCGCTGATCAGGTGGGACTGCGCCGCCGCGATGCCCTCGGCGGCGTCGGTGAGTGCCTTGCTGATGAGGCCGAGTTCCTGCTTCGCGGCCTGGAGTTCGTTGCCCAGGAACTGGATCCGGGTGTTGGCGTGCCCGGCGGCCGTCCCGGTCCACTCGGAGTGGCCGAGGCGGTCGACGACGTCGTGCTGCCAGTTCTCGATGTGCTGGCCGAAGGCGCTGTAGAGGGTGTCGTAGGCGTTCTTCGCGACCGTGATGTTGTTGATGTTGGCGTCGTAGAGGGTCTTGATGTCCATCGGTTACTCGGCCGCCTTCGCGCTGCGGGGCTTGACCGGGCCCTGGGTGAAGTTGGTGTCGAAGGGGTCCGGCTCCGGTCCGTTCGAGGCGGGCGCGTTCGGGTTCCGCATGCTGTTGTGGGCGTTCTGCTCGGCCTGGCGGTAGTAGGTGGCCGTGGTGCCGAGCTTGGTGCCGACGTCGCCCATGTCGCTGCCGAGCTTGTCCAGCAGGGTCTTCCAGTTGGCGCTGCAGTTCTTGATGGCGGTCGCCGTCTGCCAGCCCTGGAGGGTGCCGGCGGCCTGGTTGGACGGTTCGGTGATCTTCGTCGTCTCCCCCGGTATGAGACCGCCGATGTGCTGTGCGCTCTGGCCGCAGCCGTCCAGTTCGGCCGGTTTGACCTTGAACTCCAAGCCTGCGTCTTGTGCTGCCATGGTTCCCCCCCATGTATGTGGCCCGGTTGGCGGCAGGGCCATGTGTTCGAAAACTAGTGACGTATGCTAACGGGTTCGATGCGGAGGAAGCTCGGCGGACGTGTGGGGGCGGTGTGGCGACCGTCTGCCCGTTATCCGGGATACCCTGCGGGGGTAAGTGGACGGGCGGGGCGGACGGGAGGCGGGGTATGGCGCAGCGGCGGCCGTGCGGTGTTTCGCTGCCTGGGGCGCTGCGCCTGCTGCTTCTCGCCGGGCTGGTGCTCGGCATCGTGACGATGCACACGCTCGGGCATCCGAGTGGTGGGCACGGTGGGCACGGGGCCCGGGTGACGGCGGTCCAGCAGATGCCGGAACACCATGGGGCGACCGCTGATCCCGCTGTCGCCGATGGGATGGACCCGATGGCGGTCTGCCTTGCCGTGCTGGCCGGCTGGACCGTGGTGCTGCTGGTCGCCGGGACGCTGTTGCGCCGTAGTGGTGATGCCGCTGCCGAGGTGCGGGCGCGGTTGTTGCGGGCCGTGCGGGCGTTGCCGCCGCCCGGGGGTGGGCGGGTCCTCCTCAGCAGATTGTCGGTGCTGCGTCAGTAGGCGCGTGCCGGCCGTTCCGTGCCCGCTCGCGCGCATTCGCGCCCGCGCACGGAGTGGCCGACGCGCCGTCCTGTACGTCCACACCACCCCTGTATGAGGTGCACTCCGTCATGCGCACACCCACCCGTCGTACCGTCCTCGGCGCCGCGCTCGCCGCCGCCGGGACCGGCCTGCTCACCGCCTGTTCCTCCGACTCGATGAAGGGGATGGACCACTCGTCCATGAGCCGGCCGCCGGTGAGCGGCTTCGTCGCCCCGAACGGTCCCGAGGCCGCCGCTGCCGAGGCCCGCCGCAAGCCCGGGCCCGAGCGCAAGGTCGCGCTCACCGCCACAGAGACCACCCTCGACCTGGGCGGACGCACCGTCCGCAGCTGGGCCTACGGCGACCGCCTGCCCGGCCGGGAGGTGCGCGCCACCGTCGGCGACACGCTCGCGGTCACCCTCGCCAACCACCTGCCGCAGCCCACCTCGCTGCACTGGCACGGCCTCGCGCTGCGCAATGACATGGACGGCGTGCCGGGCGTGACCCAGGAGGCGGTCCGGGCGGGCGCCTCCTTCGACTACCGCTTCGCCCTCGCCCACCCCGGCACCTACTGGTTCCACCCGCACTCCGGCGTCCAGCAGGACCGCGGCCTGTACGCCCCGCTGATCGTCGAGGATCCGAAGGAGCCGTTGAGCTACGACAAGGAGTGGGTCGTCGTCCTGGACGACTGGGTGGACGGGGTCGACGGCAGCACCCCGGACGCCGTCCTCGCCGAACTCGCCAAGGGAATGGGTGAGATGGGCGGGACGGGTGGCACGGGCGGCATGGGTGGCATGGACCACTCGGGGCACGGCATGCCCGGCATGGGCGCTGGGAGCGCCCCCAGCGCCCCCAGCGCCTCCGCCGCCCCCACCGGCCCGTCGCGGATGCTGATGGGCGCCGCCAGCCCGCTGCTCGGCGGCGACGCGGGCGACGTCTCCTACCCGTTCCACCTGGTCAACGGCCGCCTGGCGGGCGCCCCCGAGACCTTCGCCGCCAAGCCCGGCGACCGGATCCGGATCCGGCTGATCAACGCCGGCGGCGACACCGCCTACCGGGTCGCCCTCGGCGGGCACGAGCTGACCGTCACCCACACCGACGGCTTCCCGGTCGAACAGGCCACCACCCAGGCGCTGTTGCTCGGCATGGGCGAGCGCTACGACGTGCTGGTCACCGCCAAGGACGGCGCCTTCCCGCTGACCGCCCTGGCCGAGGGCAAGAACGCCACCGCGCTGGCCGTGCTGCGCACCGGCGGCGGCGCGGCGCCGGACGCCTCGACGCGCCCGGCCGAGCTGGACGGCCGGCTGCTGACCGCCGGGCAGTTGAAGGCCGACCGGAGCGTCCGCCTGCCGGACAGGGCGCCGGACCGCACGGTGGCGCTGGAGCTCACCGGCGGCATGGCGAAGGCCGATTGGGCGTTCAACGGCCGCCGGTACGACCCGGCGCAGCGCTACCCGGTCGCGGCGGGGGAGCGGGTGCGGCTGGAGTTCCGCAACAGCACGAGCATGTGGCACCCCGTCCACCTGCACGGACACACCTTCGCGCTGGGCGCGGACGGCCCGCGCAAGGACACCGCGATCGTGCTGCCGGGCACGACCCTGGCGGTGGACTTCGACGCCGACAACCCGGGCCTGTGGATGGTGCACTGCCACAACGTGTACCACGCGGAGACCGGCATGATGACGGTCCTCGGTTACCGGGCGTAACCTCGTCCGGTCCGTGAGACGCCGGGGCGGGTGGATCACCGCCCCGCCCCGGCGGTCGGAACCGCCGATCCCCGCCACCCGCCCCGACCTGCGAAGCCATGACGTTTTCTTAACGCGGGCCGATGACGACTCCTTAACGCATGTCGCATAGCCTGGCGCACTGCCGTCGCCCGACGGCGCTTTTACGGGGTCTTTAAACAAGAGGTGCAAGGTGGTTTCGTCGGGTTCGACGGAGGCGACGACGGAGGACCCGTCGTCGGCGCGAATACGGCTCCGCAGCTGGCTCCTGGAGGACATGTCCCCGGAGAAGGCCGCCAGGGACGCCGCCGCGAAGGCGCAACAGGACGGCGCGGAGCCGGGGGACTCCGCCGCCGAGGCCGGTCACGCTGCGCACACGGGCCAGTCGTGGTGGCGCGTGATGTGCCTGACCGGTCTGGACTACTTCTCGACGCTCGGCTACCAGCCGGGCATCGCCGCCCTCGCGGCCGGCCTGCTCTCGCCGATCGCCACGATCGTGCTGGTGCTGGTCACCCTGCTGGGCGCGCTGCCGGTCTACCGGCGGGTCGCCCAGGAGAGCCCGCGCGGTGAGGGCTCGATCGCGATGCTGGAGCGGCTGCTGTCGTTCTGGAAGGGCAAGCTGTTCGTCCTGGCGCTGCTGGGCTTCGCGGCGACGGACTTCATCATCACGATCACCCTCTCGGCCGCCGACGCCAGCGCCCACCTGGTCGAGAACCCGCACCTCACCGGTGCCCTCGGCGGCAAGCAGATGCTGATCACGCTGATCCTGGTCGCCCTGCTCGGTGCCGTCTTCCTCAAGGGCTTCAGCGAGGCGATCGGCCTGGCCGTCGGGCTGGTCGCGGTCTACCTGGCGCTCAACGTGGTGGTCGTGGCGGTCGGCATCTGGAAGATCATCCAGGCGCCGCACGTGGTCACCGACTGGTCCAACGCGCTGACCACCCAGCACGGCAACGTCTTCGTGATGATCGGCGTCGCGCTCGTCGTCTTCCCGAAGCTCGCGCTCGGCATGTCCGGCTTCGAGACCGGCGTCGCCGTGATGCCGCACATCAAGGGCGACGCCGACGACACCGAGGCGAACCCGGTCGGCCGGATCCGCGGCACCCGCAAGCTGCTCACCACCGCCGCCGTGATCATGAGCACCTTCCTGATCGCGACCAGCTTCATCTGCACCCTGCTCATCCCGGCCAAGGAGTTCGAGAGCGGCGGCCAGGCCAACGGCCGCGCCCTGGCCTTCCTGGCGCACGAGTACCTGGGCGGCGCCTTCGGCAGCGTCTACGACCTGTCGACCATCGCGATCCTGTGGTTCGCCGGCGCCTCCGCCATGGCGGGCATGCTCAACCTGCTGCCCCGCTACCTGCCGCGCTACGGCATGGCCCCGCACTGGGCCCGCGCCGTGCGCCCGATGGTGATCGTCCTGACCATCGTCGGCTTCCTGATCACCTGGCTGTTCGACGCCAACGTCGACGCCCAGGGCGGCGCCTACGCCACCGGCGTCCTGGTCCTGATCAGCTCGGCGGCGATCGCGGTCACCATCGCCGCCTACAAGAAGCGCCAGCGCGGCTGGACCATCGCCTTCGGGATCATCGCGGCGGTGTTCCTGTACACCACCGTGGTGAACACCATGGAGCGCCCGGACGGTGTCAAGATCGGTGCCTGCTTCATCGCCGGCATCATCCTGGTCTCGCTGCTCTCCCGCCTCAAGCGCGCCTTCGAGCTGCGCGTCACGGACGTGGTGCTGGACGACACGGCGGAGCGGTTCATCCGCGACTACGCCCACCGCCCGCTGCGCCTGATCGCCAACGAGCCGACCAACCGGGACGTCGCCGAGTACCGCGACAAGATCCGGCAGATCCGCGCCGACAACGACATCCCCGGCGAGGACGACCTGGTCTTCGTCGAGGTGACCGTCCGGGACGCCTCGGACTTCGAGTCCGAGCTGACCGTCCGCGGCGAGGTGCTGCACGGCCGGTACCGGGTGCTCACCCTGGAGAGCTCCAGCATCCCGAACGCGATCGCCGCGCTGGCGCTCACCGTCCGGGACCGCACCGGGCAGCGGCCGCACCTGTACTTCGAGTGGACCGAGGGCCACCCGTTCGCCCAGTTCCTGCGGTTCATCCTGTTCGGTCAGGGCGAGGTCGCGCCGGTCACCCGCGAGGTGCTGCGCGAGGCGGAGCCGGACCGGACGAAGCGTCCGCGGGTCCACGTCGGCTGACGGCCGCCGCCCGTAGTGCCCCGGCCCGTCCGGTCCACCAGGACCGGGCGGGCCGTCGGCGTTCCGGTGGGCGGCTCCGCCGTTCCACGGCTTTGTAAGCCCCCTCTAGAGTGCGGTCGGACCATCGGACCATCGGATCGTGAGAAGGGGCCCAGCCCGTCATGAGCACCGCACCCGAGCACTACGACCGTCTCCTCGCCGCCCACTACACCTGGATGCTGGGCGGCGACGTCCCCGCCCTGGCCGAGGCGCAGGCCGAACTGCTGGCCGGCCTCGGGGTCGAGCCCGGGGCCGCCGGCCGCACCGCCGTGGACCTCGGCGCCGGCCCCGGCACCCAGACCCTGGCGCTGGCCGCCCTCGGCTTCGACCCCGTCCTCGCCGTGGACACCAGCGCCCCGCTGCTCGCCGAACTGCGCGAGTCCGCCGACAAGGCCGGGTACGCCGGGGCCGTCCGCACCGTCGAGGCCGACCTGCGCGGCGCGCTGCCGCAGCACACCGGGCCGGGCACGGTGGCGGCCGTGCTCTGCATGGGCGACACCCTCACCCACCTGCCCACCCGCGCGGACGTCGCGGCGCTGCTGCACGACGCCGCCGCCGCACTCGCCCCGGGCGGGCGGCTGGTGCTCTCCTTCCGCGACCTCACCCGACCGCTGACCGGCACCGACCGCTTCCTGCCGGTGCGCGCCACCGCGGACCGGATCATGACCTGCTTCCTGGAGTACCCGGACGAGGAGACCGCCCTGGTCCACGACCTGATCCACACCCGCGCCGGCGAGGGCTGGACCCAGCAGGTCAGCAGCTACCCCAAGCTGCGGCTGGCCACCGGGTGGGTCACGGAGCAGGTGCGCGCGGCGGGCCTGGAGGTGAGCCACGACGAGACCGGCGCGCGCGGGCTGCACGTGCTGGCGGCCGTCCGGGCGTAGCCGGCGTCTGGTCGGAGCGGCTCCTGGTGATCCCGGGGTGCACTGCTGCGCCGAGACAGGAGCCGCTGGTGACGGCCGCCGCCCACGCCGGGACGCGGCGTGGGCGGCTGCCGTTCTCGCGGACGGCTCAGGACGGGACGCGCAGGACCAGTCCGGGCTGGATGAGGTCGGGGTCCTCGCCGACGGTGTCGCGGTTGAGCGCGTACAGCGCGGGCCAGCCGCCGGGGACGCGCAGGGTGGCGGCGAGCTGGTCCAGGGTGTCGTCCTCGCGGACGGTCCACCGGCCGTCCCCCGCCGCGCCCGGGGCGGGCGGCGGCAGGACGGCGTCGCGCCCGTGGTCGCGGGTGGCCTCGGCGGCCTCCTGGTCGCGGGTCCGGCCCCGGGCCCCCTCGCGGGCGTCGCCACGGGCCTCGTCGCGGTCCGGGGTGGCCGTCTGGTGGGGGCGGCCGCCGAGGGCGTGGGAGCCGCAGACCGGCCAGGGGGCGAGGCCGCGCCGCTCGGCGAGGTGCTGGGCCACCTTCACCTGCTGCTCGCGGCTGGCGAGGTCGGCGCGCGGGGCGTAGGCCAGGCCGCCGTTCTCCCGCCAGGTCGACTGGTCGAACTGGAGGCCGCCGAAGTAGCCGTTGCCGCTGTTGATGTGCCAGTTGCCGCTGCTCTCGCAGTCCGCCACCCGCTCCCAGTCGTACCGGCCGCCGTCCGACCTCCCGCCGGGGTCGGCCCCGCTGTCGCCGCCCGGGGGTGCGGCGTGGGCCGCGGGGGCGGCGAGGGCCACGGCGAGGGCGCAGAGCGCGGTGGGGACGAGGCGGCGGAGTCGAGCGGTGGGAGGCATGGGCGGCTCTCAGGTCCGGGGACAAGGCGTGCGCCGTCCGGAGGCGGCGCGTTCCAACCCAGGCACGCCGGATGGGGCGCGCCACCGCCGACACGTCCGAGAGGTCACCCGCTCGGCCGTCCCGCACCACCCCCGTGGCCCGCGGCCATCCGGCCGTACCCCCGCGCGGCAGTCCGCTCCTAGAGTGGCCGGGACGCCACTCGACGAAGGGGACGGACGGACGATGACGGTCGATCAGGACACCGCACGGGCCGAGCTGGGAGTGATCGGCGGGTCGGGGCTGTACGCGCTGCTGGACGAGGTGGTGGAGGTGCGGGTGGAGACCCCGTACGGGCCGCCGAGCGATGCGTTGTTCGTGGGGGAGGTGGCGGGGCGTCGGGTGGCGTTCCTGCCGCGGCACGGGCGGGGGCACGGGCTGCCGCCGCACGGGATCAACTACCGGGCGAACCTGTGGGCGCTGCGTTCGCTGGGGGTGCGGCAGGTGCTGGGACCGTGTGCGGTGGGCGGGCTGCGGGCGGAGTTCGGGCCGGGCACGCTGCTGGTGCCGGACCAGTTCGTGGACCGGACCTCCGGGCGGGTGCAGACCTTCTACGACGGGCGGGCGCTGCCCGACGGCACGGCGCCGGGGGTGGTGCACGTGTCGATGGCGGACCCGTACTGCCCGGCCGGGCGCTCGGCGGTGCTGGCGGCGGCCCGCTCGGCGGCCTGGGAGCCGGTGGACGGCGGCACGCTGGTGGTCATCGAGGGCCCGCGCTTCTCCACCCGCGCCGAATCCCGCTGGTTCGCCGCCAACGGCTGGTCCGCCGTCGGCATGACCGGCCACCCCGAAGCCGTCCTCGCCCGCGAACTCGGCCTCTGCTACGCCTCCTTGGCGCTGGTCACCGACCACGACGCGGGCGTGGAGGGCGATGCGGGCGTCACCCACGCGGAGGTGCTGGAGGTCTTCGCGGGCAATGTCGACCGGCTGCGCAGCGTGCTGTTCAAGGCCCTGGAGCGGCTGCCCGCCGAGCGGGACTGCGTCTGCTCGCACGCGCTGGACGGGCTGGACGCCTCGTACTGAACGACTGGTATGGACCAGCGTTCAACTGCCGTTCGCCGTAACCTCGGTTGGCGGTGGTGTGGACGTACCGTCCGACTGGGAACCTCCTGGGCGATCTCGGAGCCCAGGAGGCGGCAGTGGCACATCCCCCGGCACAACCCCCGGCACAACCTTCGCGCAGAACGGTCCTTCGGACGGGTACGGCGGCCGGCGCGCTCGCCGCGCTGCCCGCGTCCACCCTGCTGTGGACCCAGCCGGCCGTCGCCGGCACCCCCGGACCGGAGCAGATCCACCTCCAGTGGGGCAACGAGCCCTCCCGCGAGATGACGGTCTCCTGGGCGACCGGCGCCTCCGTGCAGCGCCCCCGGGTGCGGATCGGCACCCCGCGCGGCGGCGCCGGCCGCAGTGTCGACGCGAGCAGCCGCAGCTACGTCGACGGCCTCAACAAGGTGGAGACCTTCACCCACCACGCCCGCCTGGACGGGCTGCGCCCCGACACCACCTACGTCTACGAGGTGCTGCACGACGGGGCCCAGCCCGTCCGCGGCACCTTCCGCACCGCGCCCGCCCGCGGCCGCGCCGCCTTCCGGTTCACCAGCTTCGGCGACCTCGGCACCGGCGACAACGTGTTCGCGAAGTCCTCCATCCACGGCGCCGCCGCCGTCCGGCAGGTCGAACAGTTCAACCCGCTGTTCCACCTCCTCAACGGCGACCTCGCCTACGCCAACAACAACCCGCAGCTCCAGCCGCAGGCCTGGAACGCGTTCATGAACAACCTGTCCAAGTCCGCCGCCAACCGCCCCTGGATGCCGGCCCCCGGCAACCACGAGGTCGAGGCCGGCGGCGGCGATCTCGGGTACGCCTCCTACCTCACCCGCTTCGAGCTGCCCGACAACGGCACCCGCGACTACTGCGGCAACTGGTACAGCTTCCAGGTCGGTTCGGTGCTGTTCGTCAGCCTGGACGGCAACGAGATCGCGGTCGAGGACGACGCCAGCCTCGACCCGGCCACCGGCCAGTCCGTCTACATCAGCGAGTACAGCGAGGGCGCTCAACTCCGTTGGCTGGAGCGGGTCCTGTCGCGCGCGAGGGGCGGGAGCGCGGTCGACTGGATCGTCGTCAACCTGCACCAGTTCGCGATGTCCTCCTCCGCCGCCAGCCACGGCGGCGACATGGGCATCCGGGAGAAGCTGCTGCCGCTGCTCGACCGCTACTCCGTCGACCTCGTCCTGGCCGGCCACGACCACGACTACGAGCGCACCCACCCCGTCCGCGGCACCGAACCGGGCGGGCTGCTCACCCCCGCCGTCGTCGACGACGACCTGCGGCAGATCGACACCTCCGAGGGCACCGTCCACCTCATCCTCGGCGGCGGCGGCACCGCCGGCCACGACGACGTCTACCTGCCCGCCGACGAGGACGGCGTCCGGCAGGCCAGCGTCCGCACCCAGCGGCTCACCTTCAAGGCCGACCCGGACGCCAAGGAGAAGGCCCACTGGTCCGCCGTCACCGACCCCGACACCAAGTACCCGTACGGTGTCGCCGTCTTCGACGTCGACCCGGGCCGGTACCCCGGTGACCGCACCACCATCACCGTCTCGTACTACCACTCGGTGCCCGCCACCGTTGCCAACCCGCTTCCCACGCCCGTCCTGTACGACCGCTTCACCCTCTACCGCGACCGCAGCGACGGCTGGGGCGAGGACGGTCAGGGCGAGGACGAGAACGCCGACGCACGGGTGGCCGCCGGCCGGCGGTAGTGCGGCGGGCCCTGCACAGGAAGTCGACCCGATCGACTTCCTGTGCGGGGCGGGAAGTCGCCGGGTCATCCGCGGGAGTGTCATCCGTCCTGCGTACGCACTCCGGCCGACGCGGCGGTCCGAGGGCTCGCCCAGCGGGCTGATGTGAGGTCGGCGGTCGGGCTGGAACCGTGGGCCGGGTGAGAGAACTCAGTCAAGTCATGCTTCCGATACGGCGATTGGCGACGGTCGCCGCCGCACTCTGTCTGCTCGCGGTCCCGACCGCCGCCTCGGCTGCGGGCCCGGAGGGGAACCCGGTGGGCGACCACGGGTACACGGCCCGGATCCAGCGGACCGAGTACGGGATCCCGCACATCCGGGCGGCCGACTTCGGCGGTCTGGGCTACGGGTACGGCTACGCGTTCGCCCAGGACAACCTGTGTGCCATGGCCGACCAGGTGCTGACGCTCCGGGGCGAGCGCTCGCGGTACCTCGGCCCGGCCGCCACCTCCAACGACGTGCTGGCGCACGGGACCACCAACCTCGCCAGCGACACCTACCACCAGGGCCTGCGGCAGGCGGGTACCGTCCAGCGGCTGCTCGACCGCCCGGCACCGCTCGGCCCGACGGAGCAGGTGCGCCGACTGGTCGACGGCTATGTGGCGGGCTACAACCGCTATCTGCGCGACACCGGTGTGGCGAAGCTGCCGGACCCGACCTGCCGGGGCAAGGACTGGGTCGGCCCGATCACCGCGCTGGACGTCTGGACCGGCGTGTACGAGTTCGGCCAGGTGGAGGGGGTCACGCCGTTCCGGCAGGACATCGCCACCGCGATCCCGCCGGCGCCGACCAATGGCGCGCATAGTGTCGGGGCGCCGCGCGCGGAGGCCCTCCCGGCCCTCCCAGCTCTCCCGAAGGTGCTCGCGGACGACACCGGCAGCAACGGCTGGGCGATGGGCCGCGACGCGACCCGCGCCCACGACGCGATGCTGCTGGCCAACCCGCACCTTCCGTGGATCGCCAACGCCCGCCTCTACCAAGTGCAGTTGACGATCCCCGGGGTGCTGGACGTCTCCGGTGCTAGCTTCTACGGCTCGCCGGTGGTGGAGCTCGGCCACAACCGGAGCCTGGCCTGGACGCACACCGCCGACCACTCGCAGCACGCCTCCGTCTACCGGCTGTCCCTGGTCCCGGGCGATCCGACCAGCTACCTGGTCGACGGCAAGGCCGTGCCGATGACCCGGCAGACCGTGCCCGTCACCGTCCGGGGAGCCGACGGGAAGCTGTCCACCGTCACCAGCACCCTCTACGCCTCCCGCTACGGCCCGGTGCTCGGCACCCACTGGACGGCCACCACCGCGTACGCCGTCCGCGACGCCAACGCCGACAACCTGCGCTTGGTGAACGAGTGGCTGGCGATGGGCAGTTCACAGAACCTCGCGCAGTTGCAGAGCGCCCAGCACACCTACCAGGGCATGCCCTGGATGTACACGTTCGCGGTGGACACCAGCGGCACCACCTACTTCACCGACTCCTCCCGCGTCCCGCACCTCACCGACGCGCAGGGCGGGCGCTGCATCCTGCAAGCCGACCCGGAGCGGGCCGACATCGTGGACGGCTCGACGGCGGCCTGCGACTGGGGCAGCGACCCGGACGCCGTCGAGCCCGGCGTCTTCGGACCCGGCAGCGCCCCGACCCTGACCCGGACCGACTACCTGGCCAACTCCAACAACAGCCCGCTCTACACCAACCCCGCCGCGCCGCTTACCGGCTACCCGGGCGTCTACGACAGCCGTTCCCAGCTGGAACTGCGGCCCCAGCTCGGGCTGCAGATGATCGCCGGCCGGCTGGACGGCGGCGACGGACTCGGCACGCCCGGCTTCACCCTGCCCACCCTCCAGGCGGCGATGTTCGGCGACCGCAACTACAGCGGCGAGTTCGGCCGGGACGCCGTGGTCGCCCTGTGCCGCGCCGACCCGGCCCTCACCGCGAGGGACGGCACGACGGTCGACGTCCGCGCGGCCTGCGCCGCCCTCGCCGGCTGGGACCTGCGGGACGACGCCGACAGCCACGGCGCCGTGCTGTGGGCGGCCTTCTTCTCGCACCTGCTCGAGGACTTCCCGTCCACCTGGTGGCAGGTCCCGTACGACCCGGCCCACCCGGTCACCACCCCGCGCGGCATCAACGGCGACGACGTGAACGTGCGGACGGCCCTGGCGGACGCCGTGCAGGGGCTCACCGCCGGCAAGGTCCCGCTCGATGCCGCCCCCGGCAGCCTCCAGCGCTGGGCCGGGATCCCGCTGCCGGGCTGCGGCGAGGAGCAGGGCTGCTTCAACGTCGTCGCGGCCTCGCCGACCTCGGGCCACGCGGGCGGAGTCGAGCTCAGCGGCGGCAACCTGGCGCAGGGCACCAGCTTCGTCATGGCCGCCGAGCTGACGCCGGACGGCCCCCGCACCCGCACGATGCTGTCCTACGGCGAGCCCGCCAACCCCGCCTCGCCCCACTACTCGGACCAGACCGCGCTGTTCTCCCACCGGCAGTGGGTCACCGAACGGTTCACCGAAGCCGAGATCACGGCCGACCCGCAGCTGCGGACCACGACCCTGCGCGGCTGACGGCACGGCGATAACGGATACCCGCTCTGCACGGGAAGTCGGCCCGACCGACTTCCTGTGCAGAGGCATGCCGACGAAGATTCAAGCGGGCGGAGCGGCAGTGGTACGGTCGCTGGCCGTGGCAGAGCCGCTTCCCGTGTTTCCGTACCATCCCGACCCGGTGGCCACCGGCGCCGTCGTCCGGTCCGAGGCTGAGTGCAGCTGCTGCAACCGGGCCCGCGGCTACATCTACACCGGCCCGGTCTACGCGGTGGAGAACCTCAGGGGCCGGCTGTGCCCCTGGTGCATCGCGGACGGCAGTGCGGCCGACCGCTTCGAGGCCGTGTTCACCGACGTCCTCGACGACGTCCCGATGGATCGACTCCACGCGATCACGCAACGCACACCGGGCTTCAGCGGATGGCAGCAGGAGCGCTGGCTGGTCCACTGCGGAGACGGCGCGGCCTTCCTGGGCGCCGTCGGAGCCGCCGAACTCGCCGACCACCCCGAGGCATGGACGTCACTCCGGGAAGAACTCGGCCACGGACCCTGGCCCTCGCCACAGGGCGATCAGTACCTCATGGCGTTGACCAGGAACGGCCAGCCGACCGCCTACCTCTTCCGCTGCCGGGCCTGCGGCACGCACCTCGCCTACTCGGACGCCACGTAGGCCTGGGGCGCGTGGCTACCCTGACCCGCATGGACTGGCTGGAGCGGGTGGCGAATCTCAGGCGCTGGACGAACAACGGTGTGCGGGCGCCGCACAAGCCGTTGTTGCTGTTGTACGCCCTCGGCAGTTACCAGCGGGATGCGGACGGGGAGTTGCGCTACAGCGCGGTCGAGGAGGAGCTGAAGCGGCTGCTCGTCGAGTACGGGCCGTCGAATCCGACCACCCCCGGCTACCCGTTCCACCACATGGTCAGCGACGGCGTGTGGGAGGTCCGGACCGACCACGGGCAGGGGAGCCCCGGCAGTGGGGTGGGGGTTCTCCGCGCGAGCGGGGCGACGGGCAGGCTCGCGGCGGAACTGCGCCTGGCGCTGGGGGAGGAGCCGGCGTTGTTGGGGCGGATGGCCAGGGTGCTGCTGGACGCCCACTTCCCCTCCTCCCTGCACGCCGATCTCTGCGAGGCGGTCGGTCTCGACCTGGAGCAGGCCGAGGCCACCGCGACCGCCTCCGCCCGGCGGCAGCGGGACCGGCGGATGCGTGAACTGATACTCACCGCCTACGAGTTCCAGTGCGCGTTCTGCGGCTACGACGGAGCCCTCGGCGCGAGCGTGGTGGGCCTGGAGGCCGCGCACGTGCGCTGGTGGTCGTATGACGGGCCGGATGACGTCGACAACGGCCTGTGCCTGTGCTCGCTGCACCACAAGCTGTTCGACAAGGGTGTCCTGGGCCTGGGGGAGGGGCGGCGGATCCTGGTGTCCCAGCGGTTCGTCGGCCGTAGTGAGGCCAGCCGGCAGCAGGTGCTCGCACTCGCCGGACGACCCGTCATCGGCCCGCAGCCGGGAGTCCCGCCGGTCGCGGACCGGCACCGGGAGTGGCATGCGCGGGAGGTGTTCCGCGGGGCTCCGCGTCCGGTGGCGTAGCCGCGCTCTGCCCGTGGCGAATCTGCGGTGGGCAGAGAAACGGTGGGCGGGGGGCGGTGCGGGGTGAGAGTGGAGGGGACGGCAGCTCCGCCTCGACCAGGAGGACCAGATGACTCCATTCGCCACCGCGCTCGCGCCCCGCGCGGGGGACGGTGAGACCCGGCCCGGGCCCTTCGACGACCAGCTCGCGGCCCAACTGCTGGCCCAGCGAATCGTGTTGTTGGGCACGCAGGTCGACGACGTGTCGGCGAACCGGGTGTGCGCCCAGTTGCTGTTGCTGTCGGCGGAGGACCCGCGCAGCGACATCGGCCTGTACATCAACAGCCCCGGGGGGTCGGTGTCGGCCGGGCTGGCCGTCTACGACACGATGCGGCTGATCCCCAACGACGTCTCGACGCTGGCGATGGGGTTCGCGGCGAGCATGGGGCAGTTCCTGCTCACGACGGGGGCGCGCGGCAAGCGGTTCGTGCTGCCGAACGCGCGGATCATGATGCACCAGCCGTCGGCGGGCATCGGCGGTACCACCGCGGACATCGAGATCCAGGCCGAGAACCTGGAGTACACCAAGCGGACCATCGAGCGGATCACCGCCGAGCACACCGGGCAGAGCGAGGAGACGATCCGGCGGGACGGCGACCGGGACCGCTGGTTCACGGCCGAACAGGCTGTGGCGTACGGCCTGGTGGACCAGGTGGTGGAGTCGGTGGCCGACATTCGTCCGGCCTCCTCGCGGCGACGGATGGGGCTCTGACATGGGGTCGTACACGGTTCCGTACGTGATCGAGCGGACGGCGAAGGGCGAGCGGACGTACGACGTGTTCAGCCGGCTGCTGAACGAGCGGATCATCTTCCTCGGCACCGAGATCGACGACGGGGTCGCGAACGTGGTCATCGCGCAGCTCCTGCACCTGGAGTCGGAGAACCCGGAGCGGGAGATCTCGATCTACCTCAACTCGCCCGGGGGGTCGTTCACTTCGCTGATGGCGATCTACGACACGATGACCTTCGTGCAGGCGCCGATCTCGACGTTCTGCGTCGGACAGGCGGCGTCGACGGCGGCGGTGCTGCTGGCGGGTGGGGACGCGGGGCGGCGGTTCGTGCTGCGGCACGCGCGGGTGCTGCTCGGGCAGCCGGCCAGTGGTGGGCGGCAGGGGACGGTCTCCGACCTGAGCCTCGCGGCCAAGGAGATGGTGCGGATCCGCGCGCAGGTGGAGGAGGTCCTTGCCCGGCACACCCACCACGACGTGGCGACGCTGCGCGCGGACATGGATCGGGACAAGGTGCTCAGTGCCGAGGAGGCCGTCGCGTACGGGCTCGCGGACCAGGTGTTGAGCCGGCGGTGAGCGTCGGCGGTGGCCGGTACGACGGGGGTGTACCGGCCACCGCTGCGGTCAGGCCGCCATGCAGAGCCCGTCGTACTGCGCCCGGGGCCCGCTCGTCCGGTTCGGCCGGGTGTGCCGGACCAACTCGTCCTGGGCGAGCGAGAGGAGGTCGCCGAGGCCGAGGCCGAGGGCCTTGGCGGCGGCCGCGAGCACCTCGGAGGAGGCCTCCTTGCGGCCGCGCTCCAGCTCCGACAGGTACGGGACCGAGATCCGGGCGGTCTCCGCGACGTCCTTCAACGTCCGCTCCTGGGCAAGCCGTTCGCGCCGCAGCACGTCGCCGACGAGGTCGCGCCAGAGCGGTTCCTTCGGCGCGGGCGGCGAGGCCTGCGGGCGGCGCAGCGGGATGACGCGGGCTTCGTTCGGCGCATGAGTGCTCACCCCTCCAGCCTAGGGATCCGGGCGGTGGGGGGAAGGGGGTGGCGTTCTGCCCTGGGTGAAGCCGGGGGAGGCGGTGGGGCGTCAGCCGGGGAAGACCCGGCCGAGGTGGTAGCGGAGGACGGCGGTGGCGTCCTCCGCCGTGCGCTGGTCGAGCAGCACGCTGAGGCCCAGGCCGGCCGAGACGGCCAGCAGGACGACGGCTTCCCGGCGCGGGTCGGCGGCGCCGGCGGTGGCGAGGTGGGCGGCGAGGAAGGCCTCCATCTCGGCGGGGGCGGCGAGGAAGGGCTGTCCGCCGAGGGCGGGGTCGGTGACGGAGAGGACGGCGTACTCGGTGTGGATGAGGTGGAAGGCGCGGCTCTCCTCGTCGGTGGGGACGGCTTCGAGCAGTACCGCCTCGATGACGGCGCGCGGGTCGCCGCCCGCGCCGGTGGCGCGGACGCGGCGCTGGACGCGCTCGCCCATCCGGGTGGTGAGGCGGGTCATGGCGGCGAGGAGCAGCTGCTCCTTGGTGTCGAAGTAGTACTGGACGAGCCGTACGGAGACGCCGGCCTCGGTCGCCACGGAGCGCATGGTGACGGAGTGGAGGCCGCTGCTCGCGGCCGAGCGGAGCAGGGCGTCGATGATGTGGGCCCGTCGCTCCTCGTGGTCCACCAGCTTGGGCATCGGGTTCCTTCCGGATATTTTTGTGGTACAACCATACCATCAAAAACGGGAGGGATCATGACCAGGACCAGCGTCGGACGCTTCACCAGCGAGACGGCGAAGGCGAAGTTCCTCGAGGCGTACGACCGGGCGATGGAGCTCTGGCCCGGCCCGCGGCAGGAGCTGGACGTCGAGACCGCGTACGGGAGCGTGCACGTCCACCGCTACGGCGCGACGACCGGCGAGCCGATCGTGCTGCTGCACGGCCACGCCGGGCACCCGTCCAACTGGTACCCGCAGATCGCGGCGCTGGGCGAGCACCACCCGGTGTACGCCGTCGACACCCTGGACGACCCCGGCCGCAGCGTGCAGCGCGCCGTCGCGGCCGGGTCGGCGGAGAACGCGGCATGGCTGGGGGAGGTGCTGGCGGGGCTCGGACTGGAGCGGGTGCACCTGGTGGGGGTCTCGTACGGCGGCTGGCTGGCCCTCAACCAGGCCGTCCACGGGCCCGAACGGCTCGCCTCCGTCGCCTCCTTGGACCCGGGCGGCATCGAGAAGGTCCCGGCGCGGTTCTACGCCCACATGGTCGGCGGGCTGTTCGGCATGCTCGCCCCGCGGCCGCTGCGCCCCGCGGTCGGGCGGCTGCTGGCGAACCCGGCGCTCAGCGCGCCGCGGGAGATGATCGCCCCGCTGATGCTCGCGATGCGCAGCTACAAGCCGGGCAGCCGGCCGCCGGCCCGGCCTTTCACGGACGGGGAGTTGGGGTCGATCGGGCTGCCCGTGCTGGTGCTGGTGGGGCGGCGCAGCGCGCTGCTGCGGCCGCGCCAGGTGGTGGAGCGGGTCACGGCGCTGATCCCGGGCGTGCGGGCCGAGATCCTCGAACGGGCCGGCCACGGGCTGAACCTGGAGCAGCCCGAGGCGGTCAACGAGCGGCTGCTGGCCTTCGTCGGAGCGGTCCAGGCGTCGGTCCAGGAGTCGGAGCCGGTCGGGGAGTAGCGGCCCGGCCCGCGCCCGCCGTGCGGCGGGCGCGGGTCCGGCCGGTGGCTCAGGTGAGGGAGCCGAGCACCCGCAGGTCGAAGGGCTTGATCTCGTCGACGCGGCCGCTGAGGATCTTCGCGGCCCACTCCGGGTCGCCCAGCATCGAGCGGCCGACCGCCACCAGGTCGAACTCGTTGCGCTCCAGCCGGTCCAGCAGCGGCTCGATGTCCGTGGCGCTGACGGGCGCGCCCTCGAACAGCGCCTTGGTGAAGTCGATGTCCAGGCCGACCGACCCGACGCTGATCGTCGCCTTGCCGGTGACCTTCTTCGCCCAGCCCGCGAGGTTGAGGTCCGAACCCTCGAACTCCGGCTCCCAGAAGCGGCGGGTCGAGCAGTGGAAGGCGTCGGCGCCCGCCTCGGCGAGCGGGGTGAGCAGCGCGTCGAGCTCCTGCGGCGATTCGGCGATCTTCGCCTCGAAGTCGCCCATCTTCCACTGGGAGAGCCGGAAGATGATCGGGAACTCCGGCGACACGGCCCGGCGGCAGGCGGCCACGATCTCGGTGGCGAACCGGGCCCGGGAGGCGACGTCGCCGCCGTAGCCGTCACTGCGCTGGTTGGTCCGGGCCCACAGGAACTGGTCGATGAGGTAGCCGTGGGCGCCGTGCAGCTCGATGCCGTCGAAGCCGTGGGCCTCGGCGGCGGCCGCGCCGGCGGCGAAGGCCGCTATCACGTCGTCGATGTCCTGCCCGGTCATCGAGTGGCCCGGCTCGGTGCCGTCGATGGCGATCCCGGAGGGGCCGACCCGCGGGGCGTCCGGGACGGGCGGCGCGCCGGCGGCGCGCGTCATGCCGACGTGCCACAGCTGCGGCACGATCTTCCCGCCCTCGCGGTGCACCGCCTGCGCCACGTCGCTCCAGCCGGCGAGCGCCGCCTCGCCGTGGAACCGGGGGACGCGGTCGCTGCTGCCCGCCGAGTCGTGGCCGATGTACGTCCCCTCGGTGACGATCAGGCCCGCGCCGCCCGCCGCGCGGCGGGCGTAGTACTCCGCCACATCGGCGCCCGGCACCCCGCCGGGGGAGGACTCGCGGGTCATCGGCGCCATCACGATCCGGTTCCGGAGGGTGAGGCCGCCCAGCGAGAAGGGACGGGCGAGGACGCTCGTGGTGCGCGCGGTCGAGTCACTGGTAGGCAAGACATTCACTCTCTATCGAGGGGTGGCCACACCTCTGGGCGGCACGGCCCGGTCCACTCCCGCCAACTGCGGGACGGCCGCAACAGTTCCCGTTTCAACAAGTACTTTTGATGAAACGTCAGGCGGCAGCGGCTGCAGGTGCGCTGATCAGGGAAGTCCCTGTTCTCGGCCCTTCCGGGCGGGCTGCTTGCGCCCGTCCAGCGTCCGGCGGACGTCCGCGTCGTGGTAGTAGGTCCGTCCCTGGGCGGCGCGGCGGCGCCACTGCTGCTCGCTGGCGTGGCGGTAGACGCTGCCGGGCGCGATGCCCCACAGCCGGGCGATCTGACCGGCACTCACCCAACGCACGTCGTCCTGCTCGGCGACCGAGGTGACCGAGGCGACCGAGGTGACCGAGGTGACTGAGGCGACCGCGGCGACGGTGGACGTGGGGGCGCCCGACCCGCGCTGCGCGAGGAGCCTGCTCAGCATGAGCCACTCCTCCGCCGGCCACCGGTGGGACGGTACGGCGTCGCAGCTGATCTCGGCCGGCCGACCGGGCCGTCGGTCCTGCGGCACGGCGGTCAGCCCGCCGCTGCAGTCCGCCTCCACGCAGCCGCCGACCGCCACCCGGCGGGCGGGGGAGGGGTCGATCACCCGCCGCGCCCGGCGCACCAGGGCGGCGACCTCCTCGGAGAGCTCACCGGCGGCGGAGTGGGCGGCCAGCCAACCCGAGTGCGGGAGCAGGAAGTCGACGAGTCCGGCCGTCGAGCCGCGGGGAACGCCGACCCGCCGCTCATCCACGACCAGGGACGCCCAGGCGCGCAGCACCGCGAGGATCGAGGAACGGGCTTCGGCCGCAGCGGTGTTGAACGGCATGCCGGGCAGCGGCCCGCCGGAGGTCCGCTCGTGCGACTGCTCCGGTCCGCCGAGGCGCAGGCCGCACTCCTCGTACAGCCGGGGCAGCCGCCGCAGCTCCACCACCAGGCGGTCGCCGCAGGCGGGGCAGAGTCCGGAGCCGGCGGCGGCGAGGCGCCGGGCCCGGCCCGCGTCCTCCGCCCCGCGGCAGGCGGCGCCCGCGCAGACCCGAATCGCCGTTCCCCCTGCCGCCGAGTGCGCCGGATCCCGAGTCATGGCCTCTCCCCGCCCGTCCGAAGTGCCGCTTCGAAGTACTGCTCCGAAGCGCCGCTCCGGTGTACCGTTCCGAAGTCCTGCTCCGAGCACCGCGAAGCTATTTCACCGATTCGTGGACGAGCAAGACTGAGAGCCGTTATCTGTACCTTCCATGTAGTTGATTTCGCCTTCCCCTGGGAAACCTGTCCCGCCTCTGAGTCGAAGCCATCCGGAGGCCGTCCGGGGCCGTGCGAAGTGGCCCCGGAGCGACCCGGAGCGGCCCCGCCTCGATCCTCACGCGATCCTGACGCGATTCCGCCTCGAATCGGCGCACGGCCGCCACATCCGTCCCTGACCTGCGGGTACTTCCGGCCCGGCGAAGCGGACTTGACATCGATCTGACGAAAGCTTGTGGCTCCCCTGGAAAAGCGACCTTGACATGACCGGAGCTTCCGAAGAGGCTGTTGATTAGTCTCCGCAGCACTGTGTTGAATCACCGACGGGTGTTCTACCGGCCTCTCTGAATGGCCGCTCCCGCGATACCCCGAGTAACACCCGAGTATCCGCGGAATCGCCCGTCGAGGGAATCACCGAGCCGCCCGTGCCGCCGCCCCACCCGAAGACCGGCGCCGGTGCACTGCGTTGACGTCCAGATCATTCCGACCCCCGAGGGCAGGCACATGGATGCTTCAGTCATAGTCGCCGGCGCTGGCCCGGCAGGACTCACGCTCGCCGCCGAGCTGCGTCTTGCGGGCGTAGACGTCATCGTTCTGGACCGCCTGGCGGAACGGACCGGGGAGTCCCGCGGGTTGGGGTTCACCACGCGCACGATGGAGGTCTTCGACCAGCGCGGGCTGCTGTCCCGCTTCGGTGACATGGGGACCAGCAACGCGGGCCACTTCGGCGGCCTGCCGGTGGACTTCGGGGTGCTCGACAGCATCCACCAGGCGGCCAAGACCGTTCCGCAGTCGACCACCGAGACGATCCTCGAGGAGTGGGTGGTCGGTCTGGGGACCGACCTGCGGCGCGGCTGGGAGCTGCTCTCGCTGCGGGACGACGGGGACTCCGTCGAGGTCGTGGTCCGCGGGCCGGAGGGCGAACAGCGCCTGACCGCCGCCTACTTGGTGGGCTGCGACGGCGGCCGCAGCACCGTGCGCAAGGCTGCGGGCTTCGACTTCCCCGGCACCGCGGCGACCATGGAGATGTTCCTCGCCGACGTGCGGGGCGTCGAGATCGCGCCCCGGCTGATCGGCGAGACCCTGCCGGGCGGCATGGTGATGGCCGGCCCGCTCGGCGACGGGGGCTTCACCCGCATCATCGTCTGCGAGCACGGGGCCCCGCCCCGGCAGCGGACCGAACCGCCCACCTACCAGGAGGTGGCCGCCGCCTGGCAGCGGATCACCGGCATCGACATCTCGCACGCCGAGCCCGGCTGGGTCAGCGCCTTCGGCGACGCGACCCGCCAGGTCACCGAGTACCGGCGGGGCCGGGTCCTGCTGGCCGGGGACTCCGCGCACATCCACCTGCCGGCCGGCGGCCAGGGCATGAACACCGGCATCCAGGACGCGGTCAACCTCGGCTGGAAGCTGGCGGCCGTGGTCCGCGGCACCGCCCCGGCGGCGCTGCTGGACACCTACCACAGCGAGCGCTTCCCGGTCGGGGAGCGGCTGATGCTGAACACCAAGGCCCAGGGGCTGCTCTTCCTCAGCGGCCCGGAGATCCAGCCGCTGCGCGACGTGCTGCGCGAGCTGATCCGCTACGAGGAGGTCAGCCGCCACCTCGCGGGCATGGTCAGCGGCTTGGAGATCCGCTACGACGTGGGCCGGGGCGGCCACCCGCTGCTCGGCCTGCGCATGCCGCACCTGGAACTGGTCGGCGACACGTACAAGACCAGCAGCACGGCCCTGCTGCGCCCGGCCCGCGGCGTGCTGCTGGACCTGGCGGACAACGCCGAACTCCGCAACCGGGCGGCGGGCTGGTCGGACCGGGTGGACATCGTGACGGCGGCGCCGCACGGAGTCCCGCAGGACAGCCCGCTGCTGGGCACGGCGGCCGTGCTGATCCGCCCCGACGGGCACGTGGCGTGGGCCGCGCCCGGCAGCCACCACGACCTGCCCATGGCACTGGAGCGCTGGTTCGGCCCCTCCCGAATCCGGTAGGCCTGAGAAGGAGATTCAGATGCACAGCACATTGATCGTGGCGCGGATGGAGCCCGGTTCGCTCGGGGACGTCGCCCGCCTGTTCAGCGAGTTCGACGGCAGCGACATGCCGCACCGGATGGGTACCCGGCGCCGTCAGCTCTTCTCGTACCGGGGGCTCTACTTCCACCTCCAGGACTTCGACTCCGAGGACGGCCGGGAGCGGATCGAGGAGGCCAAGACGGACCCGCGGTTCGTCGGCATCAGCGAGGACCTCAAGCCCTTCATCACCGCCTACGACCCGGCGACCTGGCGTTCCCCCGCTGACGCGATGGCGCAGCGCTTCTACCACTGGACGGCACGGTGACCGCGCCGCACGGCCGGCGGGTCGTGATCACCGGTATCGGCGTCACCGCGCCCGGCGGGGTGGGGACCAAGGCCTTCTGGAGCCTGCTGACCGACGGCCGCACCTCGACCCGGCGGATCAGCCTCTTCGACCCGTCCCCGTTCCGCTCCCAGGTCGCGGCGGAGGTCGACTTCGACGCCGACCTGCTCGGGCTGAGCCCGCAGGAGGTCCGGCGGATGGACCGCGCCGCGCAGTTCGCGGTGCTCACCGCCCGCGAGGCGGTGGCGGACAGCGGGCTGGAGTTCACCGCCCTGGACCCGCATCGCACCGGGGTGACCATCGGCAGCGCGGTCGGCGCGACCATGGGCCTGGACCAGGAGTACCGGACGGTCAGCGACAGCGGCCGGCTCGACCTGGTCGACCACACCTACGCGGTGCCGCACCTGTACAACTTCCTGGTGCCCAGCTCCTTCGCGGCCGAGGTCGCCTGGGCGGTGGGCGCCGAGGGGCCGAGCACGGTGGTCTCCACCGGCTGCACCTCGGGCCTGGACTCGATCGGGTACGCCACCGAGCTGATCCGCGAGGGCACGGCGGACGTCATGGTCGCCGGGGCGGCCGACGCCCCGATCTCACCGATCACCGTGGCCTGCTTCGACGCGATCAAGGCGACCACCCCGCGCAACGACGACCCGGAGCACGCCTCGCGCCCCTTCGACGGCACCCGCAACGGGTTCGTCCTGGGCGAGGGCGCGGCCGTCTTCGTGCTGGAGGAGATGGAGAGCGCCAAGGCACGGGGCGCCCGCATCTACGCCGAGATCGTCGGCTACGCCAGCCGCAGCAACGCCTTCCACATGACCGGGCTGCGCTCCGACGGCCGCGAGATGGCCGAGGCGATCCGGGTCGCGCTGGACGAGGCCCGGCTCAACCCCGAGGACATCGACTACGTCAACGCCCACGGCTCGGGCACCAAGCAGAACGACCGGCACGAGACCGCCGCCTTCAAGAACAGCCTGGGCGAGCACGCGTACGCGGTGCCGGTGAGCTCCATCAAGTCGATGGTCGGCCACTCCCTGGGGGCGATCGGCGCGATCGAGATCGCCGCCTCGGCGCTCGCCATCGAGCACAACGTGGTGCCGCCCACGGCGAATCTGAGCACCCCCGACCCCGAGTGCGACCTCGACTACGTGCCGGTCACCGCGCGCGACTGGCGCACCGACGCCGTCCTCTCAGTGGGCAGCGGCTTCGGCGGGTTCCAGAGCGCCGTGGTGCTCGCCCGTCCGGAGAGGAGCGCCGGATGACCGCCGGTACCGCCAGGGCCGTCGTCACCGGCCTCGGGGTGGCCGCCCCCAACGGCCTCGGCGTGGCGGACTACTGGGCGGCCGCCCGGGCCGGCCGCAGCGGCATCGGCCGGGTCTCCCGCTTCGACCCGTCCGGCTACCCGGCCCGGCTGGCGGGCGAGATCACCGGGTTCGACGCCAAGGACCACCTGCCCGGCAAGCTCCTCCCGCAGACCGACCGGATGACCCAGATCGCCCTGGTGAGCACCGACTGGGCGTTCGCCGACGCCGGGGTGGACCCGGCGGCGCTGCCCGAGTACGACATGGGCGTGATCACCGCCAGCACCTCGGGCGGCTTCGAGTTCGGCCAGCGCGAGCTGAAGGCGCTGTGGAGCCAGGGCAGCCGGTACGTCAGCGCCTACCAGTCCTTCGCCTGGTTCTACGCGGTCAACAGCGGCCAGATCTCCATCCGCAACGGCATGCGCGGGCCCAGCGGCGTGGTCGTCAGCGACCAGGCCGGCGGGCTGGACGCCATCGCCCACGCCCGGCGGCAGATCCGCAAGGGCACCGGGCTGATGGTCTCCGGCGCCGTCGACGCCTCGATCTGCCCGTGGGGCTGGGTGGCCCAGCTGGCCGCCCAGCGGTTGAGCACCAGCGACGACCCGGAGCGGGCGTACCTGCCGTTCGACCCGGCCGCCCGCGGGCACGTGCCCGGCGAGGGCGGCGCGCTCCTGGTGCTGGAGGACCTCGACCGGGCCCGCGACCGGGGCGCCCGGCAGATCTACGGAGAGATCGCCGGCTACGGGTCCACCTTCGACCCGAAGCCGGGCAGCGGGCGCCCGCCCGGTCTGCGCAAGGCGATCGAGCTGGCGCTGGCGGACGCCGGGATGGCACCGGACCAGGTCGACGTGGTGTTCGCCGACGCGGCGGCCATCCCCGAACTGGACCGGATCGAGGCCGAGGCGATCACCGCGGTCTTCGGGCCCCGGGGGGTGCCGGTCACCGCGCCCAAGACGATGACCGGCCGGCTGTACTCCGGCGCGGCCCCGCTGGACCTGGCCACCGCCTTCCTGACCCTGCGGGACGGGGTGATCCCGCCGTCCATCCGGGTGTCCCCGTCCGAGGACTACGACATCGACCTGGTCACCGACCGGCCGCGCACCGCCCCGGTGCGCTCCGCCCTGGTGCTCGCCCGCGGCTACGGCGGCTTCAACTCGGCCGTCGTCGTGCGCGCCGTCGAGCAGTGACCACCGGACCCGCCCGCCGCGACCACGCGGACGTCCGCGACCCCACCGAAAGGACAGCCATGCCTGCTCGTGAATTCACCCTCGAGGACCTCAAGCGCATCCTGCGCGAGGGGGCCGGCGCGGACGAGGCCGTCGACCTCGACGGCGACATCCTCGACACCGACTTCTTCTCGCTGGGCTACGAGTCCCTGGCGCTGCTGGAGACCACCGGCCGGATCGAGCGCGAGTTCGACATCTCGCTGGAGGACGACGCCCTGACCGGCGACCGGACCCCGCGCGGCCTGATCGGGGCCGTCAACGAGCAGCTGGCGCCCGCGCCGACCCGCTGAGACCCGTACCGCCGAAAGACCCGCCGAGAGGCCCGTACCGCCGCCGTGCCCGGTCCCGCGCACGGCGGCGGCGCGGAGCCGGCCGTCGCCCAACGATGTTTCCAGGAGAAGGACATGACGCAGCAGAATCCGAGGGTCGCCGTCGTCACCGGCGCGACCAGCGGCATCGGCCTGGCGGTCGCCAGGCTGCTCGCCCAGCAGGGGCACCGGGTGTTCATCTGCGCCCGTACCGAGGAGGGCGTGTCCCGGACGGTCAAGGAGCTGCTGGACGAGGGGCTGGACGTCGACGGCGCGCCCTGCGACATCCGCTCCGCCGAGGACATCCAGCGCTTCGTCGCCCAGGCGGTCGACCGCTTCGGCACCGTCGACGTGCTGGTCAACAACGCGGGCCGCAGCGGCGGCGGCCCCACCGCGGGGATCAGCGAGGAGCTCTGGCACGACGTCATCCGGACCAACCTGGACAGCGTCTTCCTGATGACCCGCGAGGTGCTGAACGCCGGCGGCATGTCCGCCAAGGACCGCGGCCGGATCATCAACATCGCCTCCACCGCCGGCAAGCAGGGCGTCGTCCTGGGCGCCCCCTACTCGGCCTCCAAGCACGGCGTGGTCGGCTTCACCAAGGCGCTCGGCAACGAGCTGGCGCCCACCGGCATCACGGTCAACGCCGTCTGCCCGGGCTACGTGGAGACCCCGATGGCGGAGCGGGTGCGCCAGGGGTACGCGGCCGCCTGGGAGGTGTCGGAGGAGCAGGTGCTGGAGAAGTTCCAGGCCAAGATCCCGCTCGGCCGCTACTCCACCCCGGAGGAGGTGGCCGGCCTGGTCGGCTACCTCGTCTCGGACACCGCGGCCTCCATCACCGCCCAGGCGCTCAACGTCTGCGGCGGCCTGGGCAACTTCTGAGCCCCCGCGCAGCCCCGGTGCAGACCACCCAGACAAGGAGAGAGCGATGACCGTGCGCGAGGTCGAGCACGAGATCACCATTGCCGCGGCCGCGGCCGAGGTGTACCGGCTGATCGCGGAGGTCGAGAACTGGCCGCTGATCTTCCCCCCGTCCGTCTACGTCGACCACGTCGAACGCGGCGAGCGCGAGGAGCGGATCAGGATCTGGGCCACCGCCAACGGCGAGGCCAAGGGCTGGACCTCGCGCCGCACCCTCGACCCGGAGGGGCTGCGGATCACCTTCCGGCAGGAGGTGCCCGCGGCTCCGGTGGCGGCGATGGGCGGGACCTGGATCATCGAGCCGCTCGGCGCCGACGAGTCCAGGGTCCGGCTGCTGCACGACTACCGGGCCGTCGACGACGACCCGGAGAAGCTCGCCTGGATCGACCGGGCGGTCGACCGCAACAGCCGCTCCGAGCTGGCCTCGCTGAAGAGCAACGTCGAGCGGGTCACCGGCGCCGCCGAGCTGACCCTCTCCTTCACCGACACCGTGGAGATCAAGGGCTCGGCCCGGGACGTCTACGACTTCATCAACGAGGCCCAGCTCTGGAGCGAGCGGCTGCCGCACGTCGCCGAGGTCTCGCTGACCGAGTCCACTCCGGGGCTGCAGACCCTGCGGATGGACACGACGACCAAGGACGGCTCCGTCCACACCACCGAGTCGGTCCGGGTCTGCTTCCCCCACCACCGGATCGTCTACAAGCAGACCACCCTGCCGGCGCTGATGAACCTGCACACCGGGTACTGGCAGCTCGACGAGGGCGACGACGGCGTCACCACCGCCACCTCCCAGCACACCGTGGTGCTCAACACCGAGAACATCACCAGGATCCTGGGGGAGGACGCCGGGATCCCGCAGGCCCGCGAGTTCATCCGCAACGCGCTCGGCGCCAACAGCCGGGCGACGCTCGGCCACGCCAAGGAGTACGCGGAAGCGCGGCGCTGAGCGGTGGGCACCCGGAGCGACGGTGCGCTGGACACCGATGTGATCGTGGTGGGCGCCGGCCCGGTCGGGCTGCTGCTCGCCGGCGAACTGCGCACCGGCGGTGCGCGGGTGGTCGTCCTGGAGAAGCTGACCCGGCCCACCACCGAGTCCCGGGCCTCGGTCCTGCACGCCCGGACGATGGAGATCCTCCACGACCGCGGCCTGCTCGACCGCCTGGGCCCGCCGCCGGACGCCGGCCCCGGCCACTTCGGCGGCATCCCGCTCGACCTGACCCTCGCGGGCGACAGCCCGTACGCGGGGCAGTGGAAGGCGCCGCAGACCCTGATCGAGGCGGTGCTCCAGGAGTGGGCCACCGGGCTCGGCGCCGAGGTCCGGCGCGGGCACACCGTGACGGGCCTGGTCACCGACCCCGACCGGGTGCTCGTCGCGGCCACCGGGCCGGACGGCGTACGGCGGCGGCTGAGCGCCGCCCACCTGGTCGGCTGCGACGGCGAGCAGAGCACGGTGCGGTGGCTGGCCGGGTTCGAGCTG
Organism: Kitasatospora sp. NPDC058162; assembly: GCF_042884005.1. Taxonomy (NCBI): domain Bacteria; kingdom Bacillati; phylum Actinomycetota; class Actinomycetes; order Kitasatosporales; family Streptomycetaceae; genus Kitasatospora; species Kitasatospora sp. NPDC058162. The sequence goes on along the minus strand of NZ_JBHVUS010000041.1, from coordinate 28,739 downwards.
GCCGGCGCGCTTCCCACCAAGGAGCTGCTGCGTGCCGACCTCGCGGGCGTCGACATCCCGGACCGCCGCTTCGAACGGAACGCCAAGGGGGTCGCCAACGCCCGCCGGGGGCCGCGCGGGATCACCCGGATCATGGTGCACGAGTTCGGCCGGGTGCCCGAACCGGACGGCCCGCCGGTGGAGTTCGCCGAGGTCGCCCGGGTCTGGGCCCGGGTCACCGGCGAGTCCCTGGACGGCGCCGAGCCGGTCTGGGTGAACGCCTTCCACAACGCCCGCCGGCAGGCCACCCGGTACCGGCGGGGCCGGGTGTTCCTGGCCGGGGACGCCGCCCACGTCCAACTGCCGGTCGGCGGGCAGGCGTTGAACCTCGGGCTGCAGGACGCGGCCGACCTCGGCTGGAAGCTCGCCGCGTACGCCACCGGCCGCGCGGACGGCGAACTGCTCGACACGTACCACGCCGAGCGCCACCCGGTGGGCGCCCGGGTGCTCGGGAACATCGAGGCGCAGGCCCAACTGATGTTCGGCGGGCCGGACATGGACGCGCTGCGGGCGGTCTTCCGGGAGCTGCTGGCGACCGGCCCGGCCCGCCGCCACCTCGCCGCCATGATCAGCGGCCTCGACCGCCCCCGCTCGGACCGCCCCCACGCCGAGCACCTCAACACCGAGAACCCCCACACCGAGAACCCCCACCCGGACCGACCCCGTACGGACCGACCCCACGCGGACCGTCCCCACTCGGACCACCCCCGCCCGGAGCACCGCCGGACCACGTACAGGAGGGACACCACCATGGGCAAGCTCAACGCCAGGACCGCACTCGTCACCGGCTCCAGCCGGGGCATCGGACGGGCGATCGCGCTGCGGCTGGCACGCGAGGGCGCGCTGGTCGCGGTGCACTGCTCGCACAACCTCGAAGCCGCCGAGGAGACCGTGGCGACGATCGAGAAGGACGGCGGCCGGGCCTTCGCCGTGCAGGCCGAACTGGGCGTCCGCGGCGACGTCCACGAGCTCTTCCTCGCGGTGGAGCGCGGCCTCAAGGAGCGCACCGGCGCGACGACGCTCGACATCCTGGTGAACAACGCCGGGATCATGGGTGGGGTCGCCCCCGAGGACGTCACCCCCGAGCAGTTCGACCGGCTCTTCGCCGTCAACGCCCGGGCGCCGTTCTTCATCATCCAGCGGGCGCTGGGCCTGATCCCCGACGGCGGCCGGATCGTCAACATCTCCTCCGGGCTGACCAGGGTCGCCAACCCGCAGGAGGTGGCGTACGCGATGACCAAGGGCGCGATCGACCAGCTCACCCTGCACTTCGCCAAGCACCTGGGCCCGCGCAACATCACCGTGAACAGCGTGGGCCCCGGCATCACCGACAACGGCACCCCGATCTTCGACAACCCGGAGGCGGTGGCGCAGATGGCGCAGCTGTCGGTGTTCAACCGGGTCGCGCAGACCTCCGACGTCGCCGATGTGGTGGCCTTCCTGGCGAGCGGTGACGCCCGCTGGATCACCGGCTCCTACCTCGACGCCAGCGGCGGCACCCTGCTCGGCTGATGACCACCCTCCCCGTCGACTCCGCCACCGCCGCCACCGGCCGGCCGCCCCGGCAGCGGGCCCTGCTGTTCGTGCTGGCCGGGAACATGCTCATCGACGCGCTGGAGGTGTCCGTCCTGCTGGTGGCGACGCCGGCCGTCCGGGACGACCTCGGCCTGTCGCTGTGGAACACCCAGTGGGTGATGAGCGGCTTCGCACTCGGCTTCGCCGCCCTGCTGCTGCTCGGCCCGTCCGTCACCGCCCGTTGGGGCCGGCGCCGGGTCTACCTCGCCGCCCTGGTGGTCTTCGTCGCCGCCTCGGTGGCGGGCGGACTCGCGGACCAGGGGCTGCTGCTGGTCCTCACCCGCGTGGTCAAGGGGATGTGCGCCGCGCTGACCGCCCCCACCGGTCTGGCGATCATCGGCACCACCTTCCGGGAGGGGCCCGAGCACCGGCGGGCGGTGTCGGTCTACTCCCTGTTCGGGGCGGTCGGCTTCACCGCGGGCCTGCTCTGCTCGGGGCTGCTCACCGGGCTGACCTGGCGCTGGAGCGTGGTCTGCTCGGCGCCGGTGGCGCTGGTGCTGTTGGTCTTCGCGCTGCGGCTGATCCCCGCCGACCGGGAGCCTGCGGGCGGGGAGCCCGTAGGCGGCGGCCCGCGGCTGCGGCTGCGGCCGGCGCTGCTGCTGCGCAACGGCCCGCTGCTGCGGTCCGCCCTGTGCGCGGCCTCGCTCAACGGCGCCTACCTGGGCCTGCTGCTCCTGGTCACCTTCCAACTGCACGACGAACTGGGCTGGAACTCCTGGCAGACGGCGCTGGCCTACCTGCCCGCCTGCGTACCGCTGGCGCTCTCGCTGCCCTTCTCCGGGCAACTGGTGGGACGCGTCGGCACCGACCGGCTGATCGTGGCCGGCCTGCTCTCGGCGACCCTCGGCGACGCCCTCTACCTGTGGCGGGGCACGCCGGACTCGTACCTCACCGGGGTGCTGCCGACCATGCTGCTGGTCGGCGCGGGCTTCGTGCTCTCCTTCGCGGCCCTCAACATCCAGGCCACGTCGGGGATCCCGGCCGCGGAGAAGCGGCTGGCCGTCCCGCTCTACCAGACCGCCGTCCAACTCGGCGCCGTGCTGGTGCTGCCCGCCGTCGCCGCACTGATCGGCGACCACGGCCGGTACCGGCCCGCGCTGCTGCTCATCACCGCCGTCGGAGCCGCCGGCTCGCTCGTCGCGCTCACCGGGGTCCGACGGCGGCCCCGCACCGACGCCTGATCCACCCCCACTACCGGCCGAACCCGGCTGCACCGTCTGAATGGAGCTCATCGATGCGTGTCCTGTTCACCGTCTTCCCGGCCTCGGCCCACCTCTACCCGGTCGTGCCGCTCGCCTGGGCGCTGCAGGCCGCCGGGCACGAAGTGGTGGTGGCCGCCCACGAGGGCGTCGTCGACCCGGACGTGATCAACAACATCACCAAGGCCGGCCTCACCGCGCTGCGGCTCGGCCGCAAGGAGGAGCTGCCCGACGCCCTCGGCCGGCACACCGGCGAGATCAAGCCGGACCGCCCGACCCTGGCCTTCGACCCCAAGGACGACGACCCGGACACCTGGCGGCTGGCCCGGTTCTTCGTCGCGGGGATGCTCAACCTGCACTACCCCACCAAGCTGACCGAGGACGGCCGCCGCCCGATCGTCGACAACCTCGTGCAGTTCGCCAAGGACTGGCGCCCCGACCTGATCCTCTGGGACCCGCTGGTGCTGCCCGCCCCGATCGCCGCGAAGGCCTGCGGCGCCGCCCACGCCCGCCTGCTCTGGGGCACCGACAACATCGGGGTGATCCACGAGCGGACGAAGGCGGAGCTGGCCAACCCGATCCCGCCGAAGCCGGACGAGGACCCGCGGCTGACGCTGACCGAGGACCCGCTGGAGGCGTGGATGCGCCCGCTCCTGGACGCCCACGGCCTGGAGTTCAGCGACGAGATGCTGCTCGGCCAGTTCAGCCTGGACCTGACCCAGTCCCGGATGCGCCAGCCGCTCGACCTGACCTACGTCCCGGTCCGCCGGGTCCCGTACACCGGCGCGGGCGAGTTCCCGTCCTGGCTGCACAAGCGGCCGGAGCGGCCCCGCGCGGTGCTGACCCTGGGCATGAGCCGGCGCAACATCTACGGCAAGTACAGCGGCTTCCCGATGCGCGAGCTGTTCGACTCGGTGGCCGACCTGGACCTCGAGCTGATCGCCACCCTGAACAGCGACCAGCTGGCCACCGTGGGTGCCGTCCCGGACAACGTCCGCACCGTGGAGTACATCCCGCTCAACCAGGTCATGCCGACCAGCTCGGCGGTCATCCACCACGGCGGCGGCGGCACCTTCGCCTCGGCGGTGGCCTTCCAGGTGCCGCAGCTCGTGGTGCCGCTGCCGATGTGGGACGAGATGGTCACCGCCCGGTACGTGGTCGACCGGGGCGCCGGACTGGTGGTCGACCCGGAGGGGCTGGACGTGGCCGACATGGCCAAGCAGCTGGTCCGGCTGATCGAGGAGCCCTCCTTCCAGGACGGCGCCCGCGGCCTGTACGAGGACATGCTGTCCGCCCCGGCGCCGAAGGACATCGTCCCGGTCCTGGAGCGGCTGACCGAGCAGCACCGCGGCTGAGGCCCCGTCTACGAACTCCCGCCACCACCCGGGACCGACGTGCCGACCTGACGCGGCACCTCCGCGTCGAGAGGACGCCCTGCCATGCGTGTGCTCATCGTCTCCACCCCGATCGCGAACCACTTCCTGCCGCTCGTCCCGCTGGCCTGGGCCCTGCGGGCGGCCGGCCACGAGGTGATGGTGCTCGGCCAGCCGGACGTGCTGCGCTCGGTGCGGGCCGGCGGCCAGACCACGGTCACCGTGGGGGAGCTGTTCAACTGCGACGACATGCTGCTCAACGGCCTGGGAGAGGAGGAGCGGCCGCTCCAGGTGCGGCCGCGCCCGGCCCGGGAGGTGCTCGGCGGCTACGGCCGGCTGTGGATGTTCCACGCGAAGGCCGTGTTCGCCCGCTACCTGGAGTACGCCGAGGCGTACCGCCCGGAGCTGATCATCGCCGACCCGTTGGAGTACTGCTCCCTGATCATGGGCACGGTGCTGGACGTCCCGGTGGTCCACCACCGCTGGAGCGTCGACGAGATCTCGGGGGTGGCCCGCCGGTCGATCCGGCCGGACCTCCAGGAGCTGTGCGACAGCCTCGGCGTGCCCGCGCTGCCCGACCCCGACCTGCTCATCGACCCGTGCCCGCCGAGCCTCCAGGTGCCGGGCGTCGAGCAGGGTGTGCCGATCCGCTACCTGCCGTTCAGCGGCAGCGGCCAGCAGCCCGACTGGCTGTGGGAGCGGCGGGCGCCGGGCGGGCCGCGGCGGGTGGCCGTCTCGCTCGGCAACACCTTGGAACTGAACGGCGCGCCGTTCACCCGCCGGCTCCTGCACGCGCTCGCGGCCGTCCCCGACACGGAGATCGTCGCCACCGTCGGCGCGGAGCACCGGGCGCAGATCGGCGAGGTGCCCGCGCAGGTGCGCATGATCGACCCGCTGCCGCTGCAACTGCTGCTCGGCAGCGCCGACGTGATGGTCCACCACGGCGGCTCCGGCACCGCGATGTCCGGCAGCTACTTCGGACTGCCTCAGCTGACCCTGCCCCAGCTGACCGACCACTTCGCCATGGGCGACCGGCTCACCGCGGTCGGGGTCGGCCTCACCTTCCAGGAGGCCGCCCAGCAGGACGACCCCGCGGTGGTCGGCGGGGCGCTGGAGGAACTGCTGACGAACCCCGGGTACCGTGCGGCCGCGCGCGAACTGGCGGCGGAGATCCACCGGATGCCCTCGCCCGCCCGGGTCGCCGCGGACCTGGAACAACTGGCCCTGGAACAGCTACCCCCGGATCGGCCGGCTCCGGCCCGCGCGGCAGGAGTCGGCGCCCCGGAGAGAGGTGAATGAACCCGTGCGCATCGAGGAAATGACCATCCCCGGCACGTTCCTGATCACGCCGGACCACATCCCCGACGAACGGGGCGTGTTCTACGAGTCGGTCCGGCGCGACGACCTGGAGAAGGCCAGCGGGATCCCCTTCCGAGCCGAGCAGATCAACTACTCGGTGTCCAAACGCCACACCCTGCGCGGCATCCACAGCGTGACCATCCCGCCGGGCCAGGTGAAGCTGGTCTCCTGCGTCCGGGGGGTGCTGCGGGACATCGTCGTCGACCTGCGGGTCGGCTCGCCGACCTTCGGCCGGCACCAGGTGACCGCCCTGGACGCCGCCGAGGGCCGCTCCCTCTACCTGCCCGAGGGCGTCGGCCACGGCTTCCTCGCGCTCACCGACGACGCCTGCATCTGTTACGTCAACTCCAGTGCCTACGTGCCCGGGACGCAGATCGACATCAACCCCCTGGACCCGTTCCTCGACCTGCCCTGGGACTGCCCGGAGGAGCCCGTGATCTCGGCGAAGGACCTGCGGGCCCCCACCGTGGCCGAGGCCGTCGAAGCCGGCCTGCTGCCCGAGTTCAGCGCGGTCTGAGCCGGTGGCGCCACCCGAGAAGGAGAGACCGTGAGGATACTTTTCGTGGCCGCCGGCAGCCCGGCGACGGTGTTCGCGCTGGCCCCGCTGGCCACCGCCGCGCGCAACGCCGGACACCAGGTCTTCATGGCCGCCAACGCGGACATGATGCCGGTCGTCGTGGAGGCCGGCCTGCCCGGACTGCCGACCACCGAGCTGCCGATCAAGCACTTCATCACCACCGACCGCAACGGCGAGCCCGAGGCGATCCCCGCGGACCCGGTCGGCCAGGCGCTGTTCACCGGCCGCTGGTTCGCCAGGATGGCCGCCGCGAGCCTGGCCGGCATGCTGGAACTGACCAGGGACTGGCGCCCGGACGTCGTGGTCGGCGGCACCATGTCCTACGTCGCCCCGCTGCTCGCCGCCCACCTCGGCGTCCCCCACGTCCGGCAGACCTGGGACGCCATCGACGCCGACGGCATCCACCCCGGCGCCGACGCGGAACTGCGGCCCGAACTGGCCGAACTCGGCCTGGACCGGCTGCCCGACCCGGACCTGTTCATCGACGTCTGCCCGCCCAGCCTGCGCCCCGCGCACGCGGCCCCGGCCCGGGCGATGCGGTACATCCCGGCGAACCGGCAGCGCCGGCTCGAACCCTGGATGTACACCAAGGGCGAGCGGCCCCGGGTCTGCGTGACCTCGGGCAGCCGGGTCGCCAAGGAGAGCTACGACAAGAACTACGCCTTCCTGCGCGACCTCGCCGACAGCATGGCCGCCTGGGACGTCGAACTGATCGTCGCCGCGCCCGAGGAGGTGGCCGCCTCGCTGCGCGCCGAACTGCCGGGCGCGGAGCTGCGGGCCGGCTGGGTGCCGCTGGACGTCGTCGCGCCCACCTGCGACCTGCTCGTCCACCACGCCGGCGGCGTCAGCACCCTCACCGGACTCAACGCCGGCGTGCCCCAACTGCTCATCCCCAAGGGGGCCGTGCTGGAGACACCGGCCCGGCGCATCGCGGACTACGGGGCCGCCGTCACCCTGCTGCCCGGCCAGGACACCTCCGACGGCATCGCGGCGGCCTGCCAGGATCTGCTGGCGCAGCCCGCCTACCGCAAGCACGCGCAGGAGCTCTCCCACGAGATCTCCGCAATGCCGCAGCCCGCGCAGCTCGTGGCCGCACTGGAACAGCTCACATGAGTCGAGAGGACCTCTGATGAAGGCGCTCGTGTTGTCGGGCGGGTCCGGCACCCGCTTGCGACCGTTCAGCTACTCCATGCCGAAACAGCTCATACCCATCGCCAACACCCCGGTGCTGGAACACGTCCTGAAGAACATCCGGGACCTGGGTGTGACCGAGATCGCCGTCATCGTCGGCAACCGCGCCCCCGAGATCTCCGCCGCGCTCGGCGACGGGTCCCGGTTCGGCGTGCGCCTCACCTACATCCCGCAGGCCGAGCCGCTCGGCCTGGCCCACACCGTCACCCTCGCCCGGGACTTCCTCGGCGACGAGGACTTCGTGATGTACCTCGGCGACAACATGCTGCCCGAGGGGATCGTCGGCATCGCCGAGGACTTCGCCGCGCAGCGCCCCGCCGCCCAGGTCGTGGTCTACAAGGTCCGCGACCCGCGGTCCTTCGGCGTCGCCGAGCTGGGGCCGAACGGCGAGGTGCAGCGCCTGGTCGAGAAGCCGCAGCAGCCGCGCAGCGACCTCGCCCTGATCGGCGTCTACTTCTTCACCCCGGCCATCCACGAGGCGGTGGCCGCGATCGAGCCCAGCGCCCGCGGCGAGCTGGAGATCACCGACGCCATCCAGTGGCTGGTCACCGCGGGCGCCGACGTCCGGGCCAGCCAGTACGACGGGTACTGGAAGGACACCGGCAACGTCGAGGACGTGCTGGCCTGCAACCGGCACATGCTCGCGGACCTGCGGCCCGCCGTCGAGGGCGAGGTCGACGACGCCAGCGTGCTGACCGGCGCGGTGGTCCTCGGGCCGGGGGCCCGCGTGGTGCGCTCGCGGATCGAGGGGCCGGTGATCATCGGCGCCGGCACGGTCGTCGAGGACAGCACCGTCGGTCCGAACACCGCCATCGGCCGCGACTGCCTGGTGACGGGGAGCGAACTGGAGGACTCCATCGCCCTGGACGGGGCCTCGGTCGCCGGCGTCCGCGGCCTGCGCAGCTCCCTGCTCGGGCGCTCCGCCTCCGTCGGCACCACCGACCGTGGTGCCGACCACTACCGCCTGGTCATCGGAGACCACACCCGAGTGGAGGTTTCGGCATGAGGATCCTGGTCACCGGAGCTGCGGGCTTCATCGGCTCGCACTTCGTCCGCAGCCTCCTCGCGAACGCGTACGCGGGCTGGGAGGACGCCCAGGTCACCGCCCTGGACAAGCTCACCTACGCGGGCAACCGGGAGAACCTGCCGGCCTCGCACCCCCGGCTGGTGTTCGTCCGCGGCGACATCTGCGACCGCGACCTGCTGCGCGAGCTGATGCCCGGCCACGACGCCCTCGTCCACTTCGCGGCCGAGACCCACGTGGACCGCTCCCTGGAGGGCCCGGGCGAGTTCTTCCGGACCAACGTGCTGGGCACCCAGACGCTGCTCGAGGCCGCCAAGGACAGCGGCGTCGGGCGGGTCGTGCACGTCTCCACCGACGAGGTGTACGGCTCGATCGCCGAGGGCTCCTGGACGGAGCAGCGGCCGCTGGAGCCCAACTCCCCGTACGCCGCCTCCAAGGCGAGCTCCGACCTGGTCGCCCGGGCCTACTGGCGCACCTACGGGCTGAACCTCTCGGTCACCCGCTGCTCCAACAACTACGGGCCGTACCAGCACCCCGAGAAGCTCTTCCCGCTGTTCATCACCAACCTCCTGGAGGGCAAGCAGGTCCCGCTGTACGGGGACGGCCGCAACATCCGGGAGTGGCTGCACGTGGACGACCACTGCCGGGCCATCCACCTGGTGCTCGACCACGGCCGGGTCGGCGAGATCTACAACGTCGGCGGCGGCAACGAGCGGACCAACCTCGCCATCACCGAGCGCCTGCTCGAACTGCACGGCGCGGGCCCCGAGATGCTCCGCTACGTCGAGGACCGCAAGGGGCACGACCTGCGCTACTCGATCGACGACAGCAAGATCCGCGAGGAGCTGGGCTACGCCCCGCGGATCGCCTTCGAGGACGGACTGGCCGCCACCGTGGCCTGGTACCGCGACCACCCGGACTGGTGGAAGGCCGTCAAGTACGGGGCGAGCCGTGGCACGCACTGACGAGGGGACGGCGGCCGGGCTCTCGGTCGTCGTCCTGGGCGCCACCGGATACCTGGGCCCGCACATCACCTCCGCGTTCGGCGCGGCCGGGGCCCGGGTGCACCCGGTCTCCCGCAGCGCCGTCCAGGACCCGGACCCGGAGCTGCGCCCGCTGCGGCTGGACCTGCTGGAGACCGGCCCGGCCGAGCTCGCCGATCTGCTCGGCTCGCTCCGCGCCGACGTGGTGGTCAACGCGGCCGGCCGGGTCTGGGGGGCCGACGAGGCCGAGATGGCCCGCGGCAACGGCGACCTGGTCGGCCGGGTCGCCGAGGCGATCGCCGCCCTGCCCCGCCCGGTACGGCTGGTCCAGCTCGGCACCGTCCACGAGTACGGGGCGGGCACGCCGGGCGCCGGCACCCCGGAGGAGCAGCCGCCGGCCCCGGTCACGCCGTACGGGCGCACCAAGCTCCTCGGCACCGAGCAGGCCCTGCGGGCCGCCCGGGACCGGGGCGTGGACACGGTGGTGCTCCGGCTCGCCAACGCCGTCGGCGCCGGAGCCCCGCGCGGCAGCCTCTTCGGCATGGTCGCCGCGCACCTCGGCGAGGCCGCGCTCGCCGCCTCCCGGGGGGAGCGGCCGGCCGAACTGCGGCTGCCGCCGCTGACCGCCCGCCGCGACGTGGTGGACGTGCGCGACGCGGTGGACGCCATCGTGGCCGCGGCCACCGCGACCGGGGCGGACGTGCCCGGTCGGGTGATCAACATCGGCCGGGGCGAGGCCGTCCCGATGGGCGGGCTGATCGACCGGATGATCGCCCTCAGCGGACTGGAGGTCCCGGTGGTCGACCCCGGTGACCAGGGACCGCGCCGCACCGACGTGGAGTGGCAGCAGATGGACGTCACCCGGGCGCGCAAGCTCCTGGACTGGCAGCCGCGGCGCACTCTCGACGACTCACTGCTCCACCTGCTCGGCGCCGTGACGCCGCCACTCGACCGGAGGAACTGACGATGACCGATCGCAAGGAACTGGTCCTGGACGAGGTCCGCCGTTACCACCAGGAGACCGAGCCCAGCGGGGAGTTCGTGCCCGGCACCACCGAGATCTGGCCGTCCGGGGCGGTGCTCGACGAGGCGGACCGGGTGGCCCTGGTGGAGGCCGCCCTGACCATGCGGATCGCCGCGGGCCGCAGCTCGCGCAAGTTCGAGTCGGCCTTCGCCCGCCGGCTCAAGCGCCGCAAGGCCCACCTGACCAACTCGGGCTCCTCGGCGAACCTGCTGGCCGTCTCGGCGCTGACCTCCCACCTGCTGGAGGACCGCCGGCTCAAGCCCGGCGACGAGGTGATCACCGTCGCCGCGGGCTTCCCGACCACCGTCAACCCGATCCTGCAGAACGGCCTGATCCCGGTCTTCGTCGACGTCGACCTGACCACCTACAACGCGACCGCCGAGCGGGTCGCGCGGGCGATCGGCCCCAAGACCCGCGGGATCATCCTCGCCCACGCCCTCGGCAACCCCTTCGAGGTCGCCGAGATCGCCCAGCTCGCCACCGACCACGACCTGTTCCTCATCGAGGACAACTGCGACGCGGTCGGCTCCACCTACGACGGCCAACTCACCGGCACCTTCGGCGACATGACCACCGTCAGCTTCTACCCCGCGCACCACCTCACGATGGGCGAGGGCGGCTGCGTGCTCACCTCGAACCTGGCGCTGGCCCGGATCGTGGAGTCGCTTCGCGACTGGGGCCGGGACTGCTGGTGCGAGCCCGGCGAGAACGACAAGTGCCTCAAGCGCTTCCAGTACCAGATGGGCACCCTGCCGGCCGGCTACGACCACAAGTACATCTTCTCGCACGTCGGTTACAACCTGAAGGCCACCGACATCCAGGCCGCGCTCGGGCTCACCCAGCTCGACAAGCTGGACGGCTTCATCGAGGCCCGCAAGAACAACTGGCGGCGGCTGCGCGAGGGCCTGGACGGCGCACCGGGCCTGCTGCTGCCCGAGGCCACGCCGCGCTCCGACCCGAGCTGGTTCGGCTTCGTGATCACCGTCGACCCCGAGGCCCCCTTCAAGCGCGCCGAACTGGTCGACTACCTGGAGGAGCGCAAGATCGGCACCCGGCGGCTGTTCGCCGGCAACCTCACCCGCCACCCCGCCTACATCGACCAGCCGCACCGGGTCGTCGGCGAGCTCACCAACAGCGACATCATCACCGAGCAGACCTTCTGGATCGGCGTCTACCCGGCACTCACCGACGAGATGCTCGACTACATGGTCTCCACGATCAAGGAGTTCCTGGCCGCCCGCAGTTGACCACCCCCGGCCACCCCCTCCGAGGAGTACAGGACGGCGCATGGAAATCGTGGGAACCGGATTCCTGGCACGGAATCTGCGTCCGCTGGCCGACAGCTACCCGGACACCGTCGCCCTCGCGGCCGGCGTCTCCTGGGCGAGCGGAACCTCCGCCGCCGACTTCGCCAGGGAGGCCGAACTGCTGCGGCGCACCGCGCGCCGGTGCGCGGCCGAGGGCCTGCGGCTGATGTTCTTCTCGACCGCGGCCACCGGGATGTACGGCCTGGCCGAGGGCCCCGGCCGGGAGGACGGCCCGGTGACGCCCTGCACGCCCTACGGAGCGCACAAGCTCGCGCTCGAAGGGCTGCTGCGCGACACCGGCGCCGACCACCTGATCCTGCGGCTCGGCCACCTCGTGGGGCCGGACCAGCCGGAGCACCAGCTGCTCCCGACGCTGCTGCGGCAGCTGCGCGAAGGCACGATCCGCATCCAGCGCGGCGCCGCGCGCGACCTCATCGACGTCACCGACGTGGTCACCGTGGTCGACCGGCTGCTCGCGCTGGACCTGCGGGCCGAGACGGTCAACGTGGCCTCCGGGGCGGCCATCCCGGTCGAGGAGATCGTCGACCACCTCCAGCACAGCCTCGGCCTGGCCGCCGAGCGGGTGTACCAGTACGCGGGCCGCCAGCACGACATCTCGATCGAGAAGCTGCGCGCCCTGGTGCCCCAGGTCGAGCGGATGGGCTTCGGCCCCGACTACTACCGCCGGATCCTCGACAACTTCACCGCCGGCACCGGCACCCGGGTCTGACCCGGCCCACCCGGGCCCGACCCGGGCCCGACCCGGGTTCGATCCGGGTTCGATCCGGCCGACCCGACCGATCCGACAGGAGCGAGCAGGGCCATGACCTACCCGACCTCCGAACTCACCACCCAGGAACAGGGGGAACTCTGATGCCGTCCCAGACCGACCGGCCCAGCGCGGCCGGCAGCGCGGTGCAGCCGCGCGAGGACGCCGAGCTGTCCGCCCGGATCGCCCGGTCGGCCGGCGCCGCCGAGGGCGCGCACCTGCGCACCGAGGACTTCCGCGACTGGCTGGCGGAGCGCGGCCGGGCCAACACCTTCCGGGTGGACCGCATCCCGTTCGCCGACCTGGTCGGCTGGTCCTTCGAGGAGACCACCGGCAACCTGGTCCACCGCAGCGGCCGGTTCTTCACCGTCGAGGGCCTCAAGGTCACGGAGGAGGCCGAGCCCTACGGCGACGGCCCGTACGGCCAGTGGCACCAGCCCATCATCAAGCAGCCCGAGGTGGGCATCCTGGGCATCCTCGTCAAGGAGTTCGACGGGGTGCTGCACTTCCTGATGCAGGCCAAGATGGAGCCGGGCAACCCGAACCTGCTCCAGCTCTCGCCTACCGTCCAGGCCACCCGCAGCAACTACACCAAGGCCCACCAGGGCGGGGACGTCAAGTACATCGAGTACTTCGTCGGCCCCGGCCGCGGCCGGGTCATCGCCGACGTGCTGCAGTCCGAGCACGGCTCCTGGTTCTACCGGAAGTCCAACCGGAACATGCTGGTCGAGGCGGTCGGCGAGGTGCCGCTGCTGGACGACTTCTGCTGGCTCACCCTCGGCCAGATCAACGAACTGCTGCGCGCGGACAACGTCGTCAACATGGACTCCCGCACGGTGCTCTCCTGCCTGCCCTACCCGGACACCGGTGCGGGCGCGCTCTGGTCGGACATCGAGCTGCACTCCTGGATCACCGAGCAGCGCTCCCGGCACGCCGTCCGGGCCGAGTGCGTCCCGCTGGACGGCATCCCCGGCTGGAAGCGCGGCGAGACCGTGATCGAGCACGAGGCCGGCCGCTACTTCAAGGTCATCGCCGTGAACGTGACGGCCGGAAACCGTGAGGTGACCGGCTGGACCCAGCCCCTGTTCGAACCGGTCGGCCTGGGCGTCGCGGCCTTCCTGCTCCGGGAGTTCGACGGCGTGCCGCACCTGCTGGTGCACGCCCGGGTCGAGGGCGGCTTCCTGGACACCGTCGAGCTGGGCCCCACCGTCCAGTACACGCCCACCAACTACGCCCACCTCGCCGAGCGGGACCGCCCGCCGTTCCTGGACGAGGTCCTGGCGAGCGGCGCGGACCGGATCCGCTACGAGGCCGTGCACTCCGAGGAGGGCGGCCGCTTCCTCAACGCGGAGAGCCGCTACCTGATCGTCGAGGCCGACGAGCGGACCGCCCCGCAGGACCCGCCGCCCGGCTACGCCTGGGCCACCCCGGCGCAGCTCACCTCGCTGGTCCGGCACAGCCACTTCATCAACGTCCAGGCCCGCACCCTGCTGGCCTGCCTGGAGGCCGCGGGGGTGCGTTCCCGGTGAGCGCCCCGATCCGGATCGGGGTGATCGGCTGCGCGGAGATCGCGCTCCGCCGGATGCTCCCCGCCTTCGAGGACTGCCCCGACCTGGAGATCGCCGCCGTCGCCAGCCGCGACCGGGACAAGGCCGAGGAGGCCGCGAAGCGCTTCGGCTGCGAGCCGGTGCACGGCTACGCCGAACTCCTCGCACTGGACGGGGTGGACGCCGTCTACGTGCCGCTGCCGGCGGCGCTGCACGCCGAGTGGGTGGACGCGGCGCTGGACGCGGGCAAGCACGTGCTCGCCGAGAAGCCGCTCAGCACCGACCGGGAGCGGACGGAGCGACTCCTGGCGAAGGCCGGGAACCTCGGCCTGGCGCTGATGGAGAACGTGATGTTCGTCCACCACACCCGGCACGAGGCCGTCCGGCGGCTGGTCGCCGACGGCGCGATCGGCGAACTCCGCTCCTTCCACGGGGTCTTCGCGATCCCCGCCCCGCCGGACGGCGACATCCGGTACAGCGCGGAGCTCGGCGGCGGGGCGCTCGCGGACATCGGCGTCTACCCGCTGCGCGGCGCCCTGCACTTCCTGGGGCCGGAGTTGGACGTGGTCGGCGCCCAGCTCAGCACGGGGCCGGGCCGGGAGGTCGAGACCGCCGGGGCCGTCCTGCTGCGCACCCCTGCCGGGGCCACCGCCCAGCTCACCTTCGGCATGGACCACGCCTACCGCTCGGCGTACGAGCTGTGGGGCAGCCGGGGCCGGATCACCGTCGACCGGGCCTTCACCCCGCCGGCCGACCAGGTCCCGGTGATCGGGCTGTACCGGGGCCTGGACAGCGAGGAGATCCGGCTGGAGCCGTGCGACCAGGTCGCCGCCACGGTCGAGGCGTTCGTCGCCGCCGTACGGGCCGGTTCGGCCCCCGCCGGGGACACGCTCCGGCAGGCGGAACTGCTCGACGAGGTGCGTCGATCGTCGACGGAGCATGCCGTGCCACCTCGCGGTCCGGGGTCCGGTCGATGATCGGGTACGCCTTGACGGCGAACCCTCCCGGTCAGCATGATTGAGTCCAACTCGCGGACGAATTTGCCTGATTGATGTTGTGTCAGAGAAGCTCGTGAGGTGGCGTCGCGGCACTCGGGCGCCGGGTGCCGGCCTGCCGATCGACGACAGAAGGCGAGAGGGCGATGTCCCAGGACCACGTGACGGCGGAGCCCCAGGGCCCGTTACCCCAACCGCGAGGTCTCTGGGTCTCCCTGATCGCCCTGCTGATCGCGATGCTCCTCGCGACGCTCGACAACCTCATCCTCTCCGCCGCGATGCCGACCATCGTCCGGCAGCTGGGCGGCCTGGCGGACCTCTCCTGGGTCGTCACCGCCTACTCGCTCGCGACCGCGACCTCGACGCCCATCTGGGGCAAGCTGAGCGACATGTACGGCCGCAAGGGCGTCTTCATCGCGGCGATCGTCGTCTTCCTGATCGGTTCGGCGCTGGCCGGCTCGTCCCAGTCGATGGGCCAGCTGATCGCGTTCCGCGCCGTCCAGGGGCTCGGCGGCGGCGGTCTGCTGGTCGGCTCCTACGCGATCATGGCCGACCTGGTGCCGAGCCGGGAGCGCGGCAAGGCCCAGGGCCTGTTCTCCAGCGTGATGGGCCTGGCCATGGTCTCCGGGCCGCTGGCCGGCGGCCTGATCACCGACCACCTCGGCTGGCGCTGGGGCTTCTGGGTCAACCTGCCGCTGAGCGTGCTCGCCCTGGTCATGGTGATCATCGGGATCCGGCTGCCGAAGCGGCGCTCCCCGGCCCGGGCGGACTACCCGGGCGCCGTGCTGCTGACCGTCGCCATCGCGACGATCGTGCTGGTCACCAGCTGGGGCGGGCACCGCTACGCCTGGGACTCGCCGATGATCCTCGGCCTGATCGCACTGGCCCTGGTGGCCGGGGTCGCCTTCCTCCAGGTGGAGCGCACGGCCGTCGAGCCGGTGCTGCCGCTGCAGATCTTCCGGAACGGCAACTTCTCGCTGGGCACCGTGATCGGCTTCCTGGCCGGGATCGGGATGTTCGTCGGGATGACCTTCCTGCCGCTGTTCCAGCAGGCCGCCCAGGGCACCTCGGCCACCTCCTCCGGACTGCTGCTGCTGCCCGTGTTCGGCGCCATGATGGGCATCAACCTGGTCGTGGGACAGGTCATCACCAAGACCGGCCGGTACAAGCTGTTCATCGTGGCCGGCAGCGTCCTGCTCCCGCTGGGCCTGCTGCTGATGGCCCAGATGGACCCGGGCACCCCGAAGCTGCTGTCGGTGCCGTACATGGCGGTGTTCGGGGCCGGCATGGGCTGTCTGATGCAGACCGCGATGCTGATCGCGATGGAGAGCGTCCAGCTGAAGGACATGGGCGTCGCCTCCTCCACCGTGACGCTCTCCCGCACCGTGGGCGGTTCCATCGGCGTCGCGGTGATGGGCTCGCTCTTCGCCCAGCGGCTCCAGGACAGCCTGAGCGAGCAGGGCGGCGCGGCGGCGGGCATCCCGGCCGGGTCGGCGCAGCTGGACGTCACCGGGCTCCCGGCGGCGGCCCGCGCGGTGTACGCGAACGCGGTCACCTCCGGCATGAACCTGGTCTTCCTGATCAGCGCGACGATCACCGCGACCGGGATCGTGGCCGCGTGCTTCATCCGGGAGATCCCGCTGCGGAGTTCGCCGGTCCCCGGGGCGAAGGCCCCCGAACCGGCGGTCCCGGCACCGGAGAAGGCCTGATCCTCCGGGCGGACGCCCGGTGACCACGAGAACCACGAGCCCGACACCGACAGCCGGAAGGCAGCAGCAATGACCCAGCAGGCGCAGCGCACCACCGTGCGGGCGGAGATCGTCCTGGACGTGATCTGCGTGCACTCCTACCTCGGCTACACCCGCTTCGCCCGGGCGGCCGAGCGCCTGCGCGCCTCCGGCGTCGCGGTGGAGGTGGACTTCCTCCCCTTCGAACTCGCCCCCGGGGCGGGGACGGTGGGGGCGCCGCTGCTGGAGGTGCTGGAGCGGACCTTCGGCCCCCAGGCGGTGGCCGGGATCTCCCAGCTCGCCGCGGCCGCGACCCAGGACGGCCTGGACCTCCACTACGAACGGGCGGTGGCGACCGGCACGTTCGAGGCCCATCAGCTGATCGCGCTGGCCGCCGCCCAGGGCCGGGCCGAGCAGATGGTGGAGCGCCTCTTCCGGGCCCACTTCACCGACGGGCTGCACATCGGCGACGCCGCCACGCTCGCCGCCCTGGCGGCCGAGGTCGGCGTCCGGACCGACGGCGCCGCCCCCGGCCCCGAGCAGCTGCAGGCCCGGCTCGACCTGGTGCGCCGGCGCGGCATCACGTCCATCCCGGTCTTCCTGATCGACGGTGTCCCGCCGTTGACCGGATCCCAGTCCGAGAGCGCGCTGTTCGCGGCGCTCCAGGCCGCGGCGGGCGCCGCCCGCACGGCCTGACCCACCCCATCCCACCACCGGCCCGAGGAGCACAACGCGTGTCCGACAACCGACTGAAGCTGGCCGTCATCATCGGCAGCGTCCGAGAGGGGCGCTTCGGCCCGACCGTGGCCAACTGGTTCGTGGGCGAGGCCGAACGCCGTGACGACGTCGAGGTGGACCTGGTGGACCTGGCCGAGGTGGCACTCGGCCCGGACGCCCCGTCGGCCTCGCCGTCCGCCTCGGTGATCGGCGCCCTCGGCGGTCTGACGCCGCGGCTGGACGCCGCCGACGCGTTCGTCGTGGTGACCCCGGAGTACAACCACAGCTACCCGGCGGCGCTGAAGAACGCCATCGACTGGCACAACTCGCAGTTCCACGCGAAGCCGGTCGCGTTCGTGTCCTACGGCGGGCTCTCCGGCGGCCTGCGGGCGGTGGAGCACCTGCGGCTGGTCTTCGCGGAGCTGCACGCCGTCACCACCCGGGACACCGTGAGCTTCCACGGGCCGTGGGAGCAGTTCGACGCCGACGGCAAGCTCCGCAACCCGGAGGGGCCGGCCACCGCGGCCAAGACCCTGCTCGACCAGGTGACCTGGTGGGCGCGGGCGCTGCGGGACGCCAAGGCCGTTCACCCGTACGGTTCCTGAGGGTACGTCACGTTCAGCGCACGCCCCTCATTGCTAACTTTCGTATCACCCAAGGACAGATCCGCGTCAACTGCATGACGACACCGTTCGTCGACTGCTTGGCTGAGGCTGACCCCGGGGAGCCCGCAACGGCGGCCCCCGGGGGTTCGTACGCCCTCCAGACAGTTAGAGGTTCGACATGGTTTCGAGACGCGGATTCATAGGCTCCGCGGCGGCCGCGACAGGTGCCGTCGTGGGCCTGTCCGGTGCGGCGACGCCGGCCTTCGCGGCCGGGAGCCGGCACGTGGCGCCGCCGCCGGCGCCCGCGGTGATCGTCCGGCCGGGTGACATCCAGTACGCGGCATTGGCCTCGCGCGGTTACAACACCCGCTTCGTCGCCACGCCCGACGAAATCTGGCTGGTGCATTCCGCGGACCAGGTGAAGAAAGCGGTGGACCAGGCGGTCAGCAAGAAGCAGCGCATCACCGTCCGCAGTGGCGGGCACTGTTTCGAGGACCTGGTCGACAATCCGGATTTCCGTCTGCTGGTCGACACCAAGGAAATGAACCGGGTCT
Source organism: Kitasatospora sp. NPDC058162 (assembly GCF_042884005.1). Taxonomy (NCBI): domain Bacteria; kingdom Bacillati; phylum Actinomycetota; class Actinomycetes; order Kitasatosporales; family Streptomycetaceae; genus Kitasatospora; species Kitasatospora sp. NPDC058162. Next base: position 10,174 of record NZ_JBHVUS010000041.1, on the reverse strand, counting down.
ATTTCGACCCGGACATGAATGCCTTCGCGGTCGAGTCCGGTGCGACGCTGGGCCAGGTGTACGCGGCGCTGTACCAGGGCTGGGGGGTCGTGCTGCCGGGCGGTGTCTGCCCGGAGGTCGGCGCCGGCGGCCACGTCGCCGGGGGCGGCTACGGGCCGCTGTCCCGCCGCTTCGGCCTGTCCGTCGACCACCTGTACGCGGTCGAGGTCGTGGTGCCGGGCTGCGAGGGCGACGCGCGGGTCGTGGTGGCCACCCGTCGGCCGGACGACCCCAACCACGACCTGTGGTGGGCGCACACCGGCGGTGGCGGCGGCAACTTCGGGATCGTGACGAAGTACTGGTTCCGGACGCCGGGCGCCACCGGCACCGATCCGTCCGGGCTGCTGCCCAAGCCGCCGGCGCGGGTCCTGAAGACCATGGTGACCTGGCAGTGGTCCGAGCTGACCGAGGCCAACTTCACTCGGCTGGTGATGAACCACGGGGCCTGGCACGCGGCCAACAGCTCGGCGGACTCGCCGTACGCGATGATGCACAGCTCGTTCCAGCTGTTCTCCTCGATGGCGACCATCGTCCAGTTGGACATCACGATGGACAACACGCTGCCGAACACCAAGAGCCTGCTGGACGCGTACATCGCCGCGCTGTCGGCCGGGGTGTCCGCCACCCCGAAGGTCGACAGCCAGGACCAGGCGTGGCTCGACTTCGCGCTGACCCCCTCGGTCACCTACGCGAACTGGACCCGCCACAAGTCCATGGGCGGGTACATGCGCAAGCCGTTCACCCAGACCCAGGTGGGCGCGCTCTACCGCAGCCTCACGGACCCCAGCCACACCGGTGGGGGCCTGGTCTACCTGGCCGCGTACGGCGGGAAGATCAACACCGTCGGCTCCGCGGACACCGCGATGGCCCAGCGGGACTCGATCCTGAAGATCTGGTACGCCTCCAACTGGCCCGACGCCGCGCGGGACCAGTCCGAGGTGGACTGGATCCGGGGGGTGCGCGAGGGCGTCCACGCCTCGACGGGCGGCTTCCCGGTGCCCAACGACCAGCAGGACGGTCTGTACATCAACTACCCGGACGTGGACTCCCGGGACCCGAAGTACAACACCAGCGGCGTGCCGTGGTCGACCTTGTACTACAAGGACAACTATCCGAGGTTGCAGCGGGTGAAGCGGGCCTACGACCCGAAGAACGTCTTCCGCAACCCGTTGTCGATCGACCCGGCCTGATCCGCCCCCGCTCACCCCGACGAGACCGGTCACGGTTCTCCCCTCGGCGCGGCGGGCGGAGTTCGACGTGATGACAGAGGGCCCGGCCCCCGATGGGCCCTCTGCCTGACCGTCGGCCCCGGCGAACCCGACGAGCGACCGGTCAAGGGGAGGAATCCATCGCGATGGGAGCGGACAACACGGCGCAGGACCCGTACGGGCCGAACGCGCCCGGGGCGGAGGCGCCCGAGGAGAACGCGGCAGAGGACCCGACCGAGGTGCTGCCGGAGCAGGCCTGGCGGATCGTCCGGGGCGTCCTGGACGCGGAGGAACTGGCGGCCCTGACGGCCGTGCTGGTCCGCTGCTACGGCCGGGCGGGCGCGCAGGCCGCCGGTGCGGCTGAGCTGCGGCGCGTCGACGCGAAGTGGTCCCCGGCCGAGGCCCGGCGCAAGGCGGCAACCTCGTGGGCGGCCGGGCCCCGGCCGAGTTGGCGTACGGCGGCCTGACCGGCGTACGGCGGTAGCGCGGCCTGAGCGGTGGCCGGCCACCCACGAGGTTGCCGTGGTGCGGGACGCTTCCTAGGCGGGGCTCCGTTGCCCCAGGCGGAAGCCGACACCGCGGACCGTGGTGATCCAGCTGCTGGATCCGAGCTTGCTGCGCAGGCTGCTGACGTGGGTGTCGATCGTGCGGCCCGGCTGGGAGCGGGAGTCGTCCCAGACCTGGGTCATGATCTGCCTGCGGGAGATGATCCGTTCGGGCTGGGAGGCGAGCAGGTACAGCAGGTCGAACTCCTTGCGGGTCACGTCGATGCGCCGGTCGCCGAGGCGGACCTCCCGGGTGCTCAGGATGATGCTCAACGGGTCGATGATGATGTCCCCGGCGACCGGCCCCTGGGAGTGGACCCGGCGCATGACCGCGTCGATCCGGGCCAGCAGCTCCGGGAAGCAGTAGGGCTTGGCGACGTAGTCGTCGGATCCGGCCTGGAGGCCGAGGACCCGTTCGAGCGCGCTGTCGCGGGTGGTGACGACGATGATCGCGGTGTTGCAGACGGAGCGGATGGCCCGGCAGACTTCGATGCCGTCCAGGTCGGGCAGGTCCGGGTCCATCAGTATCAGGTCGGCGTTCCGGTGTTGGTGGAGGGCCTTGGTGCCGGTGTCCACGCTTTCGGCCTGATGTCCCTGCCGGCGCATCTCGTGAACGAGTGTTCCGGCGGCTTTCGCATCGCTTTCCACGACGAGTACGCGGAGCGATGATTTGGTCTTCCGTGGTGTTGTCGGCGGCAGTCTTCGCCGATCGGAGTGGCTACGTAAGAGTTGAGGTTCAAGAAGATTGGCTCGTTGCTGATCCATCGCTGCCCCCCCGGAAGTCTCGCGATACTTAGATCACAAAGCAGGCCCCCAAACAGGAAGCAAGACTAATATGATCAAACACGCGGGTCAATGTGGTTCAATTGTTAACCAGTGCTCCGGTTATGGATTCGATCTTCATGACCTGTCGATCATCGGCCTACCAGGGGCTGGATCCGGTCGCTGAGGCCTGAAGTGGCGAGCGGCCGGCCGCCCGTCGGGCCGGGGTTCAACGTTTTCCTGTGATGAAGCCCATAGTTCGTCGGGGTGCGGTGTGACCGGATTGTGGGACCGGCCGGGTGGCGGTCTGTCGGGTGAACGAACGTCAGCTCCCGTTCGTTTCCGGTCACTTCATGACTTCTGGATGTCGTGCGGGTGGCGATCTTCATCGGGCCGACATGAACCCGCCGGTGGCCGGATTTCGGCGGCCCGGTCCGAAAGGGAGCCCGGGTGGATCCGGCGCGCGCGGGAATTCACCCGGGCAATGGCGGCGGAATCCGGGGGACGCGGCCGCGAGGGCCTCGTCGTAGCGGTGCAGCACCAGCCGGGCGACGGCCGGGTGGGCCCCCAGCGGGCGGCCCGTCCAGGCGGCCGGGGTGGTGGCCGCGCGGCGCGCGAAGAAGCCGGGGGAGAGCAGGTAACTGGCCACCGCGACCCGGGAGTTCCCGGCGGCCCGGAGGTCGGCGACCGCCCGGTGGGGCGTGGGGGCGGCGGCGGAGAGGTGCGCGGCGGTGACCGGGCGGCCGAGGCGGGCGGCGAGGAGCCGGGCCATCGCGCCGGTGTCGGCGACGGCCGCGGGGTCGGAGGAGCCGGCCCCGGCCAGCACCACGGGAGCCCCGGGCGGGGCGCCGGCCTCGGCGAGGCGGTCGGCGAGGGCCGCGGCGAGCAGCGGGTGGGGGCCGAGGGCCCGGGCGAGCCGGGTGCGGGGCAGGCCGGCGGCGGCGAGCGCCTCGGGGAGGTCGACCCGTACGTGGTAGCCGGTGCCGAGCAGCAGGGGGACCAGCACCGGCCGCTCGCCCGCGAGGTGGGCGAGGGCCCGGGGCAGGGACGGCTCGGCGAGGTCCAGGAAGCAGCAGCGGACGGTCAGTTCGGGCCGGAGCGAGCGGACGAGGCGCAGCAGGGCGCGGGTCGAGCTGACGGCCGCCTGGTCGCGGCTGCCGTGCGCGACCGCGAGCAGCACCGGCGGCATCAGCCCGCCGCCAGTCGGTAGCCGCGCTTGGGGACGGTGCGGATCAGGGCCGCGTGCGGTCCGAGCGCGGCCCGCAGCCGGCCGACGGCCGCCTCGACGGCGTGCTCGTCGGCGGCCGCGTCCGGCCAGGCGGCGCGCAGCAGGTCGGCGCGGCTGAGCACCCGGCCGGGGTGCTCGGCGAGGGCCCGGAGCACGGCGGCGCCGCGCGGGCTGAGCCAGTGGCTCTCGCCGTCGACCAGGGCGGCGTTCCCCTGGAGGACCAACTCCTGCCCGGCGAGGTCGAGGGCGCGGCTGGAGCGGCCCGGCAGGACGTCCGCGAGCAGCCGGACCAGGGAGCCGAGCCGGCCGCGCTCGGGGTGGACGGCGGGCACGCCGAGGTCGGTGAGCGGCCGGGCGCACAGGGTGCCGACGCAGACCGGCAGCACGTCGGCGCGCAGGGCGTCCAGCAGGGCCTCGTACTGGTCCTCGGCCCGGGCGGCGTCGAGCAGCGCGGTGATCGCGGGGGCGCTGGTGAAGGTGAGCGCGTGCACCTGGCGGCGGACGGTCTGGTCGATCAGCCGGCGCACCGCGCCCCGGTCCTCGGGCGGCGCCCAGCGGTAGACGGGGACGGAGATCACCTCGGCGCCGCGCTCGCGCAGGGCCGCCGCGAAGGCGTCCAGCCGGACGCCGTGCTCCTGGACGGCGATCCGGCGCCCGGCGAGCGGGCGGGCCAGCAGCCAGGTGAGCAGTTCGTCGGTGGCCTCGGTGTCGGGGGAGTAGCCCTCGCGGAGCCCGCTGGCGCGGACCGCCCCGGTGGCCTTGGGGCCGCGGCTGAGCACCGAGGCGTCCCGGCAGGTCTCGGCGAGGACGGCGCCCCGCCCCCAGCCCTCGGCGGCGCTCATCCAGCCGCGCCAGCCGACGCCGGTGGTGGCCACCACGTAGTCGAGCGGGGCGGCGAGGCAGCGTTCGGTGGCCTTGCGCAGGTCGAGGTCGTCGGCGAGCGGCAGGATGCGCAGCACCGGGGCCTCGACCACCTGGGCGCCACGCCGGGCGAGCAGGGCGGTGAGCTCCTCGCGGCGGCGCGCGGCGGTGACGCCGACGGTGAAGCCGGTGAGCGGTCCCGGCGGTCCGGCCGGTCGTGCCGGTTCCGGCAGTGCTGCCGGTTCCGGCGTGGTGGGGGTTGCTGCCATGCGGCTCAGCCTGCGGGTCGGGTGTTTCGGGGGCGTTGCCCACCCGTCACCCGCCGGTAAGCAAGGGGGACGCCGTTGTTACGGCAGATGTCCGCGCGTGCACCCCGCCGACCGGGCGGTGTGAGCGACGTGTACCGCCTCCGAAACCTCCGCGACCCGGTCGCGAAACAGCGGGCCGCGACCGTTCTCGGCATGACGCCGACCAGCCCCGCCGCCCCCGCCGCGGCCACCGACACGCACTGCCCGTCGGGAGGCGCGCGATGACCGGACGTACCGGGACGGCCGCAAGCGCCGCCACGACCACCGGTGACCACGCCGTCCGAAAGCCCGGCACCGTCCGGGAGCCGGGCGCCGTCCGGGACCTCGTCCTGGTCGGCCACGGCATGGTCGGCCAGCGCTTCCTGGAGGCCTGGAGCGAGCAGCCTGCCGCACGCGACTGGCGGGTCACCGTGCTAGCCGAGGAGCCCCGGCCCGCCTACGACCGGTTCCACCTCAGCTCGCTGTTCTCCGGCGGGACGACCGGGGACCTCGCGCTCTGCCCGCCCGGCTTCCTCGCCGAACACGGCATCGACCTGCGGCTCGGCGACCCGGTCGCCGCGATCGACCGGGCGGCGCGGCTGGTCCGCACCCGCTCCGGCTCCGAGGTCCGCTACGACGTCCTGGTGCTGGCCACCGGCTCGGTGCCGTTCGTGCCGCCCGTCCCCGGCACCGACGCGCCCGGCTGCCACGTCTACCGCACCATCGAGGACGTCGACGCGATCCGTGCCGAAGCCGCCCACGCCGCCACCGGCGTGGTGGTCGGCGGCGGACTGCTCGGCCTGGAGGCGGCCGGCGCCCTGCGGGCCGGCGGACTGGCCACCCACGTGGTCGAGTTCGCGCCCCGGCTGATGGCCGTCCAGGTCGACGACGGCGGCGGCGCCGCGCTGCGCCGCAAGATCGAGGAACTGGGCGTCACCGTCCACACCAGTGCCGGCGCCAGCGGCGTGCTGACCGGCCCGGACGGCCGGGTCCGCGGCCTCGCCCTCTCCGACGGCCGCGAACTGCCCGCCGACCTGGTGGTCTTCTCCGCCGGGGTGCGCGCCCGCGACCAGCTCGCCCGGGACTGCGACCTGCCCGTCGGCCAGCGCGGCGGCATCGTGGTCGACGCCCACTGCCGCACCGAGGACCCGGCCGTCCTCGCCATCGGCGAATGCGCCCAGGCCGTCGACGGACGGGTGTACGGGCTGGTCGCCCCCGGCTACCAGATGGCCGAGACGGCGGCCCGCACCATCGCGGAGCAGTCCGGCCCGGGCTTCACCGGCGCCGACACCTCCACCAAGCTCAAGCTGCTCGGCGTCGACGTCGCCAGCTTCGGCGACCCGCACGGCAGCGCCGAGGGCGCGCTCGACGTGCTGTACAGCGACAGCCGCAGCGGCGTCTACCGCAAGCTGGTGATCGGCACCGACGGCGCCCTGCTCGGCGGCGTCCTGGTCGGCGACACCGAGGGCTACGGCGCGCTGCGCCCGCTCGCCGTGGCGGGCAAGCCGCTCACCGTCGCCCCCGAACAGCTGGTGCTGCCGGCCGGGTTCGCCTCCGCCGGACCGCTCGCGCTGCCCGACGACGCGGTGCTCTGCTCCTGCCACAACGTCACCCAGGGCGCCGTCCGGGCCGCCGTCCGCGACCAGGGCGCCGACGGCGTCGCCGCCGTGAAGAAGTGCACCCGGGCCGGCACCGGCTGCGGCAGCTGCCTCAAGCAGCTCGGCACCGTGGTCTCCGAGGAGTTGGCGGCCGCCGGGGTCGACACCGTCCAGGGCCTGTGCGAGCACTTCGCCCACAGCCGCGCCGAGTTGTACGAGATCGTCCGGGTCACCGGGCTGACCACCTTCTCCGAACTGCTCGCCAGGCACGGCACCGGCGGCGAGGGCTGCGAGATCTGCAAGCCGACCGTCGCCTCCATCCTGGCCAGCCTCGGAAACGGCCACATCCTGGACGGCGAGCAGGGTTCCCTCCAGGACTCCAACGACCACTTCCTCGCCAACCTCCAGCGCAACGGCTCCTATTCGGTCGTGCCCCGGGTGCCCGGCGGCGAGATCACCCCCGCGGGCCTGATCGCGATCGGCGAGATCGCCCGCGACCACGGCCTCTACACCAAGATCACCGGCGGCCAGCGGATCGACATGTTCGGCGCCACCGTCGACGAACTCCCGGTCATCTGGCGCAAGTTGGTCGACGCCGGCTTCGAGTCCGGACACGCCTACGGCAAGTCGCTGCGCACCGTGAAGTCCTGCGTCGGCGAGACCTGGTGCCGCTTCGGCGTCCAGGACTCCACCACCCTCGCCATCGAACTGGAGCTCCGCTACCGGGGGTTGCGCTCCCCGCACAAGCTCAAGGCCGCCGTCTCCGGCTGCGCCCGCGAATGCGCGGAGGCGCAGAGCAAGGACTTCGGCGTCATCGCCACCTCGGCCGGCTGGAACCTCTACGTCGGCGGCAACGGCGGGATGACCCCCCGGCACGCCGACCTGCTCGCCGCCGACCTCGACCGCGAGACCCTCATCCGCACCATCGACCGCTACCTGATGTTCTACATCCGCACCGCCGACCGCCTGGAACGCACCTCGGTCTGGCTGGAACGACTGGAGGGCGGACTCGACCACCTGCGGGCCGTCATCCTGGACGACTCGCTGGGCATCGCCGCCGAGCTCGACGAGCTGATGGCCCGTCACATCACCGGCTACCAGGACGAATGGGCCGCGACCCTGGCCGACCCCGACCGGATGCGGCGGTTCGCCTCCTTCATCAACGCCCCCGGCACCCCCGACCCCGCCGTGACCTTCGTCCCCGAACGCGACCAGATCCGCCCCGCCCGCCCCGGCGAGGCCGGCCACCCCCTCAACTCCCCGGTGCTCGTGGCCGGGACCCGACTGGAGGTGCTCACCCCGTGACCGTACAGATCCACGACGGCAGCCACTGGCAGACCGTCTGCGCCCTCACCGACCTCCAACCCGGCCGCGGCGTCGCCGTGCTGCTCCCCGACCCCGACCGGGTCGCCCACCAGGTCGCCCTCTTCCGCGGCCGCGGCGGAGAGCTGTACGCCGTCGACAACCTCGACCCGTTCAGCGGCGCCCCCGTCCTCTCCCGCGGCCTGCTCGGCAGCCGCGGCGACCGCCCCACCCTCATCTCCCCGATGTACAAGCAGGTGTACGACCTCACCGACGGCCGCTGCCTCGACGAGGACACCGCCCCCGACGGCACCCCCGCCGTGCTGCGCCGCTGGCCGGTCCGCGCCCTCGCCGAGGAGGCCGCCGCGTGACCGCCACCGTCCTGGACGCCAGAACCCCCGCCCCGCTGGCCGGTTGGGACCCGGAGGACGAGGAGCTGTGGGCCCGCGGCGGCGCCCGGATCGCCCGGCGCAACCTGGTCTTCTCCGTCCTCTCCGAGCACATCGGCTTCTCGGTGTGGAGCCTGTGGTCCGTCCTGGTGCTCTTCCTCGGGCCCGAGTACCACATCGACACCGCCGGGAAGTTCACCCTCACCGCGCTGCCCACCGCGCTCGGCGCCCTGCTCCGGCTGCCCTACACCTTCGCCGTCGCCCGCTTCGGCGGCCGCACCTGGACGGTGGTCAGCGCCCTGCTGCTGCTCGTGCCGACGGCCCTCGCGGCCGTGGTGCTGCAACCCGGCGTCTCCTACGGCACCCTGCTCGCGGTCGCCTGCACGGCCGGCGTCGGCGGCGGCAACTTCGCCTCCTCGATGGCCAACATCAACGCCTTCTACCCGCACCGGCTCAAGGGCTGGGCCCTGGGGATCAACGCGGGCGGCGGCAACCTCGGCGTCCCCGCCGTCCAACTGCTCGGCCTGCTCGTCCTGGCCACCGCCGGCGCCACCCACCCCCGGCTGCTGCCGCTGATCTACCTGCCGCTGATCGTGCTCGCGGCGGCCGGGGCCCGGTGGCGGATGGACAACCTGCCCAAGTCGCCCACGGGAGAAGGACGGGCGCTGCGGGAGGTCGCCCGCGACCCCTACGGCTGGGCGGTCTCCACCCTCTACATCGGCACCTTCGGCTCCTTCATCGGCTTCGGCTTCGCCTTCGGGCAGGTGCTCCAGGTCCAGTTCCACGACCGCTTCGACACCCCGGTCAAGGCCGCCGCGCTCACCTTCCTCGGGCCGCTGCTCGGCTCCCTGCTGCGGCCCGTCGGCGGTCGCCTCGCCGACCGCTACGGCGGGGCCAGGGTGACCCTGGCGACCTTCGCCGCCATGGGCGCCGGGACGGCGGTCGTGCTGTTCGCCTCCCGGGCCGGCTCGCTGCCGCTGTTCCTCGGCGGGTTCATCGCGCTCTTCGTGCTCAGCGGGATCGGCAACGGGTCCACCTACAAGATGATCCCGGCGCACTACCAGTCCCTCGCCCGGACGGCGGTCGCGGCCGGCGCCGACCCGGCCGCCGCCGAGGCCGACTCCCGGCGGCGCACGGCGGCCCTCATCGGGCTCGCCGGGGCGGTCGGGGCCTTCGGCGGGGTGCTGGTGAACCTGGCCTTCCGGCAGTCCTTCCTGGCCAGCCACAACGGGGACGCCGCGTACGTCGGCTTCCTGGCGGCGTACCTGCTGTGCTCGGCGCTCACCTGGGTGGTGTGGCTGCGGCGGCGGTGAGGGGGTGTCGGCTCAGCCGCGCCGCCGGGGCCGCCGCCGGGTCGTTCGTACGACGATCGGACGACCCGGCGCGCGGGCGGGCGGTGCGCCGGTTAGCGTCGGCCGCACCACGTCCCACACCCCCGGAGGTTGCAGTGCAGCGGTGGATCGTCCTGACGGTACTGACCTCGGCCCTCACCGGCCTCGCCGCCCCGGCCCAGGCCCTCGGCCCGGCCCCGGACGACGATGCGCCCGTCATCACCGTCACCCTCGGTGACGTCGTGATCGACCCGAAGGTCCCCAGCAAGGCCCGGGTGAACGTCAGCTACCTGTGCTCGGTCGCCGACGGGGCCCGCTCGCTCACCGTCTCGGTCGAACAGCAGGACCCGGAGGACTCCTCCTCCAAGGCCTTCGGCTCCAGCCGCACCCCGGACACCGACATCGTCTGCGACGGCACCGTCCAGCAGCGCCAGCTGCCCGTCCAGTCCAAGACCGTCAACTGGATCCCCGGCGTCGACGCCGTCGTCATCGCCACCGTCTCCAACATCGGCACCACCCCCTCCGCCGCCGCTGACTCCCGCCAGGTGAAACTCGCCGTCGGCTGACCTGTGCTGATCGCCCCGCACCTGAGGAGGGGTCGGCGGTCGGTACCCACCGGGTACC